>DATJGQ010000505.1:0-4963 GCA_035494815.1 Gemmataceae bacterium | reverse complement strand
CTCGGCCGGCGCGAGGCCGCCCTGAAAGACGCGCAGGCGGCGCTGCGGCTGGACGCTAAGCCGCTCGTCCAGTACCAGGCCGCCTGCGTCTACGCCCTGACTTCCCGCACGAACCCGGAGGACCGCTCGGAGGCTTACCGCCTCCTGTCCAAGGCACTCCAGGGGGGGTTCGGATTCGATCTGCTTGTCACCGACGACGACTTGAAGCCAATCCGCGGAGAGCCGGAGTTCCGCCGCCTTGCGGAGGGGGCTCAGGCCATCCGGGCCGGCTCGACCTTGAACATTCTCACTCGATAAAAGGATTGCATAATGCCTCCACGGTGCCGCCTGTCGCTGCAATGGCTCGAGGACCGCCGCACGCCCGCCGCGTTCGGCATCCCGTGGCACGATGCGACACACCTGACGCTCAGCTTCGTCCCCGACGGCACGGCCATCGCCGGCCATCAAAGCACGCTGTTCCAGACGCTCGACCAGCAGATGTCGACGGCCGACTGGCAGCGGACCATCGCCCGCGCGCTGCAGACATGGGCGGACGTCACCAACCTCAGCGTCGGCGTTGTCGCGGACGGCGGACAGCCCCTCGGCGCGCCCGGCCTGCTGCAGGGCGACGCACGTTTCGGCGACATCCGCGTCGGCGCCCAGACGATGTCGTCGAGCGCGATTTCCGTGTCGATCCCGCCCGACCCGGCCCTCTCCGGAACCTGGGCGGGGGACGTACTGCTGAACAGCAATTACACGTACGACGGCAAGCAGGCCGACCTGTACTCGGTCATGCTCCATGAGTTCGGCCACGCGTTCGGCCTCGACGAGAACGACGACCCGAATTCCGTGATGTACACCCGTTTCAGCGGCGTGCGCACTGGTCTCAGCTCCGGTGACATCGCGGCCATCCAGACCCTGTACGGCGTACGTGCCCCGGACTCGAACGAAGGCTCCAGCGGCAATGACTCTCCCAACAAGGCGATGCAGATCCCGTTCTCACAGACGTCCGGGGGCTATACCGGCGCAACCCCGCTGGTCATGTTCGGCGACGTCAGCACGAACAAGGACGTCGACTACTATTCGCTACGACCCTTGAGCGGCTACACCGGGCCCATGACGTTCCGGGTGCGCACGACCGGCGTCAGCCTGATGGAGCCGCGGGTGACCGTCACGGACGCGTCCGGCAAGGTCCTGGGGCAGTCACAGTCGACCAACGCCCTCGGCGACGAGGTCGTCGTCCGGCTGGCCAAGGTTGATCCTCAGTTGACCTACTACGTCAGCGTGCAGGGGGCGACGACGGACGCCCTGGGGATCGGCCGGTACGGGCTGGGCGTCACCTTCGATGCGAACCTAAGGACATCAACGGCCAGCCTGGACTCCGTGCTAAGCGGCCCGTACGAGTCGGTCTCGTCTCTGGACGTCGACGCCGTGGCTGCCAGCCCGACGAACACTCTCATCAACGACGACGCGAGCACCAACAACTCGGACGATGCGGCGACCACGCTCCGCACGACGCCGGGGTACGTGTCTAACACACATTACAACGTGGTCGGCAGCCTAGCCGCCGGGGACGTGGACGTTTACCGCATCAAGGCGGCCCAAGTTTCCAACGGCCAGCCCAACGTGATGACGATCACCGTCCGCCCCGTCGGGGCGAATGGGATCATCCCGCACTTCCTCGTGACTGACAACAATCAGAACCCGGTGCCGATGACCGTTCTCGCCAATGACGGCGGCACCTACACTATCCAGGCGACCGGCTTAAAGTCGGGCGACAACCTGTTCTTGCAGGTCCCCGCGGTGTCGGGGACGGATCTCGTGGGCAATTACTCGCTGATCGTCGATTTCGGCCAGGTCGCGGCGAACCTGACGACCTTTACGAGCGGCACGCTCGGCGGCGGCGCGCCGGCCGCGGCGGCCACCCTGTACATCGCCCAGAACCAGCTATTCCAGTTCGCGCTGTCCGCCGGCGCCGTGAACGCCCCCGCCGACACCCGCGTCCACATGACGATCACCGACCAGAACGGTGGCGTCGTCTTCGACCTGGCGGCAAACGCCGGCGACACAGTCAGCGCCCCGGCGGTGTTCCTGACGCCCGGTGCCTACACGGTTCGGTTCACCGCAGAGAATCCCAGCGGCGCGGCATTCACGGGAATAACCTACTCGGTCCGAGGGACTGTCCTGAGCGACCCGATCGGCCCAGTCGTCGACGACCCGACGCTCGACCCGCAGTACACGGGCATTGACGGCACGTACGTCTATCCCGACGGCACCGTGACCCGGTCGCCGTACCTCTGGATCGCCATGATCCTTTAAGGCCATGAGTTCGTTCGTCGTCTCTCGCCCGTCCGGTTCGGATTGAACGGGCGCCGGCTCGTGCCGCGCGCCTCAGGTCGCGCCCCTCCTGCCCGCCCCATTCCACTGATGGGCTCTCCCCGATCCGCCGCCGTCTCCGGCGGCCGCCCACCTCCGCGCGTCGATCCGGTGACGTCTGAAGCGGTCGCAATTTTCTTGGCGGAACCTTCACACTTTCCGACTGCCCGCCATTAGAGGCAGACGTCAACTCTCGACTGACGCACCGTCGGGACGCTCTCCTGAGTCGTCTTCGATTCGACGCAACGGACGCGAGCCGACTCGCCCGGTGACGAGACCTTTTATCCCCGCTCGCCGGTTGTGAGTTATCAAGCGCCGCGGCGGGCAAGCACGGCCCTCCTAAGGAGTCTCTCCATGTTTTCTTCGTGGGTTCGCAAACTCTTCAACCGGCAGGTGCGACAAATCCGGAAGCCGCGTCCCGTGCGGTCGCGCATGGCGGTCACCTGGGTCCGCCGCGGGATCGAAGCGCTGGAGGACCGGATGGTGCCGGCATTCTTATCCCCGATGTCCTATGCGACCGGAACAAATCCCGCCGGGATCGCGGTCGGGGACTTCAACGGCGACGGCCGGGACGACATGGCCGTCGTCAATAACGCCGCCGCGGGAACGGTCGGCATCCTGCTGAGCAACGCGGACGGCACTTTCCAGCCCGCGGTCAGTTACGCCGCCGGGACCGGCGCGATCGACGCCGCCGCCGGCGACCTGAACGGCGACGGCAAGGCCGACCTCGTCGTCGTGGGCGGCGGCGTGGACGTCCTGCTGGGCAACGGCGACGGCACGTTCGCTGCCCCCGTGGCTTACGCCGCGCAGATTCCTCACTCGGTGAAGCTCGGCGACTTCAATAACGACGGCAAGCTTGACGTGGGCACCGTGTCCGGTTCGTTCTTCTCCGGCGGCCTGGCCAGCGTGTTCCTGGGCAACGGCGACGGCACACTCCAGGCCGGCACCGACACCTCCATGCCCGGAAACAACATCAACCTGGTGCTCGGGGATTACAACCATGACGGCCACCTCGACATGGCCTCGTCCAACACGGCCAGCATCGGCACCATCAATGTGCTGCGGGGCCGCGGCGACGGGACATTCGACCCGGTGCAGAGCTACTACGCGTTCTCCGCCCCGGTGTACCTGGGCGAGGGCGACTTTAACCATGACGGATACGAAGACTTCGTGGTCCCCAACTCGTACTCCGCCACTTCCATGAGCGTGATCATGAACACCGGGGACGGCACCTTCGCCCCGCCGCACACCTACGGCATCGCCCAGACCGGCGCCGAGATCGAAGTCGCCGACTTCAACCGTGACGGCAACGACGACTTCGCCGTCCGCGGCGGGTCGTTGTACATGGTCAGCCTCGGCAAGGGGGACGGCACCTTTTACCCGTCGGTGAATTACTCCACGCCGGCCGGCCGGTGGGAGTCCGGCACGAATGGCGACTTCAACGGCGACGGGGCAATCGACCTCGCCTACCCGAACGTCGCAGGCGGCGTCACGGTGGTGGCCAACGACAACGCGGACGCCCAGAACCTGGCCGGCGCTGTCACTTTCCGGGTCACGGCCCCGGCCACGACCACATCCGGGTCGGTCCTTCCGATGACCGTGTCCGCCGTCGACGCCAACGGGAATCTGGCGACCGGGTTCCGCGGAACCATCTTTATCAGCAGCAGCGACCCCGCAGCGACCACGGCCGCCGGCTACGCCTTCAACCCGCTCGACGCCGGCATCCCCTACGTGTTCACCGCGGCCGACGCCGGGACGCACACGTTCACCGGCGCCATCCGACTCATCACCGGCGGCGATCAGACGGTGAAGGTGTCGGCCCCGAACATGACGCCCGCCTCGGCGACGGTCACCGTCACCGGGCAGGTCACCCGCCTGGCCTTCTCCGCGCCGGTGGCCGTGAACGCCGGGGACACGTTCAACGTCACAGTCTCGGCAGTTGACCCCGTAGGCGCGGTCGGGACCGGGTATTCGAGCACAGTCCACTTTGGCAGCTCCGACGTGCAGTCCGGGCTGCCGGCCGACTACACGTTCACTCCGGACGACGCCGGGGTACACACCTTCACCGTCACGCTGAAGTCGGCCGGGGCACAGTCGATTAGCGCGCGCGAGGTCGGCGGCACGATCGGAGGTGGGACGAACGTGAGTGTCGCGCCACTGGCGGCGCAGTCGCTCGCGCTGGCGATCGGCAGCGGCCCGATCGGCTTCTTCCGGCCGCTCAGCGTGGTCGCGCAGGACGTTTACGGCAACGTCGCCACCAGCTACTCGGGCACGGTCCACGTCGGCAGCTCCGACGCTGCGGCCGTACTGCCGGGCGACGCCACGCTGGTGAACGGAGTTGCCACGCTCAACGTCGAGCTGATGACGGTGGGCACGCAGACGATCACCGCGACCGACGTGGCCAATTCGGCGATGACCGGCAGCGTGTCGAGCGACGCGACTCCGCCGGTGCCGGCCCTGTTCGCGGTCTCGGGCTATCCGGGTACTACAGCCGGCGTGTCCAACTCATTTACGGTGACCGTGCGAGACTCGATCGGCCAGGTGGCGGTGGGGTATGCCGGCACGGTTTTCTTCGCCAGTTCAGACGGTCAGGCCGGGCTGCCGGCGA
>DATJGQ010000504.1:0-5251 GCA_035494815.1 Gemmataceae bacterium | reverse complement strand
GATCGCCCGATCAAACCAGGGTCGGCGCTGGTGCGCCCGCGCGAGCGCACGGTGGGCTGTTCTGGTCCGCCGGGACATGGTGAAACTCCGGGTGTGCCCCGCCACAGGTCCGTCCGACCATTATATCAGGAGTTTTCGGCGAACGCGGATGAAATCCCGCCACCCGTTCAGCCCGCATTACGGTACTTCGCGGGTGAGCAGACTGTAGAATGGGGCGGGATGGCCGGTAAGAGCCGCAAGCGTCGGGGTCGGCGGCCGCATGCCGCGGACGAGGGGGCGTACGTCTGCCCGACGTGCGGCGAGCGGATCATCATTCCACTGGACCGCACCGGCGGCGGGGAGCAGCAGTACGTCGAGGACTGTCCGGTCTGCTGCAACCCCAACGTCATTCGCGTCGAGTTCTTCGGTGACGAGGACCCGCCGCGAGTCTGGGCGGAGGCGGAATAGCATTCGCTATTTCGGTAAAACGATTCTGAGAAAACTGACTGGATCGATCACCTGCAGCGGGCGAGTTCGCCGCCTGAATTCCTTGCAAATTGCCGAATGCCCGGTCATCAATGAAAGCAGGTCCTTATCGCGCGAAACGAGGTAGTCTGCCTTAGCGGCGGTCGCGAGGTCGAGGTACGGCTCGCCCTGTCGTGCCCTGGGATAATCCAATACGTGTGCCACGCGGCGCACGAGGACAGCCTTGTAAATGAGTCGGTCGATGAAGCGCGCGATTTGCGCGTCGGTCAGTCCGGGAAACGCCCGACGAACGGTGGGATATGCGAATACCGCCCGGACTTCGCGAATCGTCGCCCCGCTGACGTAAACGGCGATCCGGTTCCCATCGAGTAGTCGCAAGCACCCGGCTGCCGGGCCGTCCGGGCGCGCCGCAGCTTGGATCAAGACGTTGCAATCGAACACTACCCGCGGCCGCCCCGGGGTGGTCACTTCCGAGCCTTCCGCCGCGAGCGGGTGTGGACGATTTGACGCGCTTGGGAAACGACGAGGTCGAGTTGATCCTCGGTCATCCCCCCCTGAGCGAACGCATTCCGCGCGGGTGCAAGAACCTCGTCGAACGAACTGCCGGTCTGCAGATCCCGTTCGACAAGCGACCGGAGGTACTCAGCGGGGGTCTTACCCGCTTGCTTCGCGCGGCGCGCCGCCGCCCGGGCGTGCGTCGGTTTGAGGCCGATGTTCGGAAATGAAGCCGTGCTCATCATTCGAGTATAGCAGAGTCGGTATCCGTTCCGCCCGGCCTGGTCAGACCCGACATCGCAGAATCATCTACGCCGTCGGCCGTACCGCGCTGACGAGCGTGGCGACCGAGGCGTTGCCGGCCTTGTCCACCGCGACGATGCGATAGTAGACGGTCGTGCCGGCGGGGACGGTCGTGTCGAAGAACTTGGGGCTCGTCAGGGGGTTGCTGTTGAGCTTCACGAACGTGCCGGTGGCGCTGCTGCTGCGGTAGATGTTGTAGCCGGCCAGGTCGGATTCCGTGTTGGCGTTCCACGTCAAACTGATGCCCATCGAGCCGCCGGTGGCGACGACGCCGGTCGGGGCGGTGGGGGGCGTGGTGTCCACCGCGGGGCGGGTGGCGTTGACGACCGCGGTCGCGGCCGAGGCGTTGCCGGACTTGTCCACCGCCACCAGCATGTAGTAGCTGGTCGCGCCGGCGGGGGCCGTCGCGTCGGCGTAGGACGTGCCGGTGATCAGGGCCGAGTTCACCTTCGTGAAGGTGCCGTTGGGGTCGTTGCTGCGGAAGAGGTTGTAGCCGGCGATGTCCGACTCGACGTTGGCGGCCCACATCAGGTTGATGCCGCTGCTCGTGCCGGTTGCGCCCAGGCCGGAGGGCACCGCGGGCGGGGTCGTGTCGGCGGGGGCGCTGCCAATCAGCTCGATGGCCGAGATGATCGGGTTGTCCAGCGCCCCCTTGATGAACGACAGGTTCAGGCCCGTGCCGCCGCTCAGCGTGACGGTGAACGACTTCACGAGGGCCGTCTTGCCGCCGCCCTGGGCGGCGATGTCGAAGTTGCTCAGGATCGTCTTGCCGTTGGCGGTCACGCTGAAGGTCCGCTTGCCGGCGGCCGTGTAGACCGGGTCGGCGAAGTAGAGCCGCAGGGTGTACGCGCCGTCCGGCGCCGCGAGCTTGTACGACATCTCGCCCCACCGGCGGTTGTAGAAGAGCGGGTCGTCGGTGGTACCGAGGACGTCGTAGGCGCCGGTGGAGACGGTGCCCCCGGTGAAGCCGGTGTCGGCCGACCAGACGACGCCGCTGTTGTCGGTGTACGCGCCGCCGCCGGCGTTGATGCGGATGACGGTGGTCGAGGCGGACGGGCGGCTGGCGCCGCTGGTGTTGCTCGCGGCCGATTGGTTGCCGGTGGTGTCCACGGCGGCGACGTAGTAGTACCACGTCTCACCAGGGTTGACCGTCGTGTCGGTAAAGGTAGTGCCAGTGACGAGCTGGCCGCCGTTGAGCGCGGCGAAGGTCCCGCCGGGAGCGTCGGCGCGGAAGATCCGGTAGCCGGCCAGGTCGGCGTCGCCGCTGGCGGTCCAGCCGAGCTGGATGCCGGTGCCGACGCCCGTCGCCTTCAGATTGGTCGGCACGGCCGGCGGGGTGGTGTCGAGCACGGTCGCATCGGCGACGGCCGACAGGGCCGACTCATTACCGGACAGGTCGACCGCGGAGATCGCGTAGTACCAGTGCTGCCCGGACTGGGCGAGTGTGTCGATATAAGTCGTGCCGGTGACCGTCTGACCGCTGTCGAGCACGAGGAACGTACCGGTCGCTGAGTCCGACTTGTAGATCCGGTAGCCGAGCAGGTCCGGGTCGCCGTTGGCCGACCAGTTGAGCTGGATTCCGGAGCCGGCGCTTGCGGCCGCAAGACCCGTCGGCACGGCCGGCGGCTCGGTATCCGGCGAGCGCTGGCCGCTGGCGACCGCGGACTGCGCCGATTCGCCGCCCCAGTTGTCCACCGCCGTCACCTTGTAGTAATAGGTCGTCCCTGCCGCCGTCGCGACGTCCAGGTAGCTCGCGGCGGTGACGGGGCTCGCGTTCACCTTTGTGAAGCCAGTGGTGGCGCTGGTCGAGCGGTAGATGTTGTATCCGCTGACCGTCGGAGTCGCAGGGGCGGTCCAGGTCAGGCCGATGCCGGGGCCCTGGGCCGTAGCGACGAGGCCGGTTGGCGCGTCCGGGCTTTCCGGACGCATGTTGGTGATCAGGTAGGCGTTGTCCTGGTAGTCGTAGTTCACGCCCTGGTAGTCCATCACCATCAGCCACGTGTTGGTGATGATGTTCCCGTTGCGGTCCCGCGCGGGGAAGAAGCGGACGTGGTGGCCCTGGTCGGCCGGGTTGCTGGCGACGGGCTTGTTCTTCGTGTCGTCGCTCCACTCGCCGTCGATCCAGAACTCGAACGCGGCCGTCGGATTCGACGTGCTCACGCCCGGGTTGAACGACGCCTGCGTAACGCCGCCGGTGTCGGAGTGGGGCAGGAGCGACTGCGAATCGACGTTCCCCTGCGTGAAGAGCGCGCCGGCGATGTTGCTGTTCTTCGTGTACCAGCGGACGGTCGCGGTGTTCCCCTGCGTGTGGTAGGCCGCGAGCTGGCGGACGGTGACCGGCGTGTTCGCGTCGGCGCGGAGCCAGTAGCGGCTGAGGACCTCCTCGCCGATCGTCGCGACCTGGCCGACCGCATTGCCGGTTTCGAGCTGCTGGCCGGGGTTGAGGATCGTGGTCTTGTACCCGAGCAGGTTGTTCACCAGCGTCGGGAGGTTCGGCTCCATCAGGTCTTCGCTCTTGTACTGCCACCAGCCCGCGAGCTGAACGGTGGTGACGGGCTCGTCCAGGTCGTCGGTGCCGATCGAGAGCGTGCCGCTCCAGGCGCTGCCGCCGAAGGCGTTGCGGCCGCTGGTGTCGATCGTCTGGTTGCCGCTCTGGCCGGGGAACCGGCCGTGGGCGACGAACTGCACCGTCACGTCGAGGTACGACCCTGGCGGTATGACCGTGCCGGCGGCGGGGGGGTTCACGAGTTGCCAGCCGTTGGTCACGCTCAGCGAGTTGAGCGTCAGCGGGCCGTCGCCGGTGTTGCGGACGCGCATCACCGCGGTGTCGTGAACGACGTTGTTCGGCGGCTGGACCGGGATGTCGTACAGGCCGGTGGCCGGGTCGAAGTCCATTCGCTGATCCGGCGGCTGGATCTCGATGCGGTTGAAGATCATCCGGTCGGCGAAGGGGACGCCGTCCTGGTTGTCCAGGCCCAACTCGCCGACGTTCGACGGGGCGGCCTGCACGTTGCGGATGATGCCGACGAAGTCCTGCGTGTCGTACGCGCCGTTGGGATCGTTGACGTAGTCCTCGGTCGTGAAGACGAACGCGTTGGGGACGATCGAGCCGTCGGCGTTCTTCAGCGGGTAGAAGCGCACCTTACGCCGGTTGGCGACGGTGTTCTCCTTGGTGTTCAGGCCGTCCTCGCTGTAGGCGGTGTTTGCAAAGATCGGGAAGGTGGCGTAGAGGCCGAAGTCCTTGTTGCCGGGATCGAAGCTGGTCGTGCCGATCAGCGTCGGGTTGACGGTCTGCGCGTCGGCGCTGCCGATGCTGAACAGCTCGGTCTTCGCGCCGGCGGTGCCGGCGTCGTAGTAGCCGAAGCGCACGCTGGGCGACCCACCGGCGAAGGTGGCCAGGGGCTCGATCGTGACCGGGCCGGTGCCGGCCTTGACCAGGCGCTGGACGTACAGCTCGTCGTTGACGGGGTTCAGCGGCGCCGTATTGCTGAAGAGGTTCGTGTCGGCGGGGTTGGTGTCGCCGGTGCTGATCGGCAGGTTGTAAAGCTGGAAGACGCGCTGCAGCGAAGGCTCGAGCTGCCCGCCCTTGCCGGCCGTCGCCAGTCCGCGGAGGTTGACCGACAGGACCGGCGTCCCCTGGTCGTTGCTGGTGATGGAGAGGGTGGCGGTCTTGATGCCCGCGCCAGACGTGCTGACCGCCTTGAAGGCGACGCCGATATCCACGTACCCGCCGGCGGGGATGGTCGCGGGCAGGGTGGGCTTGTTGGTGATCGTCCAGAGGTTGGTGTCGCTCAGCACGAGCCCGGACGACGGGATCGACAGGGGGGCGGTGCCGGTGTTGTAGATCCGGCTCGTCTGCGTCGGGCTGGGGGTGGTGTTCGAGTTCTGGTAGTCGTCGTTGAAGTAGTAGGTCGTCTTTGCCGCGCTGACGTGCGCGCCGGGCGCGACGGTCCGGGCCAGCAGCAGCTTCTGCGCGCCGTAGTCGGCG
>DATJGQ010000503.1:0-2197 GCA_035494815.1 Gemmataceae bacterium | reverse complement strand
ACCGCGGGAGTCAGCCCGCGGGTGCCCGCTCACCCACGGGCTGACTCCCGCGGTTCTTGTCAACGGTTCACCACCAGATTCTCAATGAAAAACTCCATCATTCGCTGCGAGGAGATCCCCGAGTGCCCCTGGTCCGGTCCGATCTGCACGTCGAAACTCTTCCCGGCTCGTTGCAGCGCCCGGATGAGTTGCAGCGAATTCGAAGGGTGCACGTTGTTGTCCGCCGTGCCGAAATAGATCATCAGACGCCCCTTCAGCTTCGCCGCGTGCGTCATCGCACTGCCCGCGTCGTAGCCGGCCTTGTTCTCCTGCGGCAGCCACATGTACCGCTCGGTGTAGATCGAATCGTACAGCCGGTAGTCCGTCACCGGCGACGACGCACACGCCGCCTGGAACACATCGGGATGCCGCAGCAGACATAAGATCGATGCATACCCGCCATATGACCCGCCGAAAATGCCGACGCGGTATTTATCGACATACGGCCGGTTCCAGAGCGACTTGACGCCGGCCGCCTGGTCGTCGATCTCGGTCACGCCGAGCTTCTGATAGATCGCGTCGAGGAAACGCTTGCCGCGGCCGCCGGCGCTGCGCGAGTCGAGCTTGGCGATGAGGAAGCCGAACTCGGTCAGCGAGTTGATGCCGCGACCGCTTGGCAGGTTGAAGACTTCACTCGCGCCGTTCGTGTTCGGTCCCGCATAAACGGTCACTAGCAACGGGTACTTCTTCGTCGCGTCGAAATTCGACGGGAAGTAGAGGAGCCCGTACAGGTCCGTCTCACCGTCCGCGGCCTTGTACTTCAGGAGCTCCGGCGGTTTGAGGCCAAGTTTCTCGAACTTCGACGTGTCGCTCTTAGCGAGTTCGGTCACGACCTTGCCGTCGGCGCCCATCAGGCGGGTCACCGGCGGCTGGTCGTGAGTCTGGATCACGTCGACGAAGTGCTTACCGTCTGGGGCGATGTCGACCGTGTGATGAAACGCCGGATCGGTCAGGCGTTTGTCGCCGGTGCCGTCGAGTCGGACGCAATGCAGCTGCAGCTTCATCGGGTTGTCGCCGCTGTGGGCCATGTAGTAGACGAGTCCCGCCTCTTCATCGACGCGAACGACGTTGGCCACCTCGAAGGGATGATTGGTCAGCGTCCCGAGTTGCTGTCCGGTCAGGTCATAGAGGTAGAGGTTTTTCCAGCCCGTGCGTTCGGAGGCCCAGATGAACCGCTTGCTGTCTTTCAGGTAGCGGATCGCCGGCGCATTCTCGACCCAGCTCGGCGGCCACTCCTCTCGGACGATAACGCGGCACTTGCCGGTCGCCGGGTCGCAGGCGACGAACTCCAGCACGTTCTGCCGGCGGTTCGTGCGATTGAAGAGCAGTTCCTTCCCGTCCGGCGACCAGGCGACGCGGTAGACGTAATGGCCGACGGCGGAATTCTCGAACGGTTTGCCGTCGCGGACGTCCACCTTTACAGTCGTCTTGGCAGCGACATCATAGATGAGCAGGTCCACTTCGGGATTCGGGGCGCCAGCCTTCGGATACGGCTCCGCGTCGAGCGACGTCTGCAAGCTGGTCTGGTTGAGAGCGATGTAGTAATCGGGGACGCGGCTCTCGTCGAAACGGTAGTAGGCGATCTTCTTGCTGTCCGGCGACCACCACATGGCGGTCCGCTGGAACAGTTCTTCGCCGTAGACCCAGCTGGCCGTGCCGTACTTGATCCGCTTGCTCTTGCTCCCGTCCGTTGTCAGCGGAACTTCGATCTCGCCCTGGGCGTCGCCGAGCCAGAGGTTGGCGTCCTGGTAGAACGCGACCAGCTTGCCGTCCGGCGATGTCGCGGAGATCGCCTGCCGGCCGCGCGGGACGCCGCCGCGGCCTCCGGCTTTGCCCTTTCCGTCTTCCCCGCCGCCGCGGCGACCACGGCCAAAGCCGCCGCGGCCCTCCGGAGCGTCCTTCGCCTCGCCGATGACGGTCGCCTTGCCCACGGCGATGTCGTAACGATGAACCTTGCCCTCGTGCCGATACTCGAACGCCTGTCCGCCGTCTTTCCACGTGACCGACAATGCCCCCATCTTGACCGACCCGGGGATCTCCTGGTTCATCCGCTGATACTGCTCGTAGCCGGGCATCGACTTGAGACGATCCTGCGCCGTGCTCACCACCGGCAGCACCACGAGCACACTCGCAGCGAATAGAATTCGTCTCACGACAG
>DATJGQ010000502.1:0-2209 GCA_035494815.1 Gemmataceae bacterium | reverse complement strand
CGGAAGACGCCCAGGCCGCCGATCATCAGGCCGAAGATCATCAGGATCACGAACGGGTAGACGACGGCGCTCTCGACCAGCGTCGTGCCCGAGCGGATGTCGCGTTGTAATCGCATGGTCGTCTCTCGTTAGTTCGGCGCTTGCGGCGCCTGGTAGACCCGCACTGTCCGTTGGATGGTGGTGGTCTTCGGGACGGAGAAGAACGGCGTTTGCACGCTCGCGAAGTTCGTGATCGTCTGGAAGTTGTACGTCACCGTACATTCGAAGTAGGGCTTGCCGTTGTCCGTGCCGGTCGACGAAGCGACTGTCGGCTGCGGAGTCAGGCTAGATGCGTCGGCGAGCGCGGCGGCGGTGACGTTCGCGTACGGCGAGTAGACCCCCGAAAACGTATCCATCCCATACAGCGCCCCGTTGCGAGCGCAATTCTCGACCGTCACCGAGTGATAGAAGATGCGGCACCAGTCGACGCCGATCGCGAACAACAGGGCGATCAACGGGAGCAGGATGGCCAGCTCGACTGCGGCCACGCCACTGCGGCGATCGTTCTTTTTCGTAGCCACGTGAGTCCCTCCAGCCATTCTGGAATTCAGGGCTTGGTCACAGACGGGTAGAAAATCATCGGGGCGAGAGGGTTCCCCTCACGCGACTTTAGGTCACGGTCCGGACTTGTCAAATTTAGGGTTGAACCTGAAGTTTCGACCCCGACAGGGAATACGGCGATCAATCCGGATGCGGCGAAAACGAATAGACTAGCGGTATCCGTTCGGCTCTGTCGGGTTGTACTCCGGCGGGAATTATCCCGCCGCAGACGGCAGCACGTCGCTGCCAGACCCCGGCCGCCAAACGTCGGAGATTGCTGCCATGTTCCCCCTGCTGGCTGAGCTGTTCGCTGAGCCGGGCACCCTCGTCCTGTATGGTCTATTGGCGATTGTCGGTGTGCTGGCGTTCATTGAGTTGTGCGGGCTGCGGATTATTCCCAATGACAAGGTCGGTGTGGTCGAAAACCTGTGGTCGCCGAAAGGCTCGATCGGCGACGGCCGGATCATCGCGCTCGGCGGCGAGGCCGGCTACCAGGTGGACCTGCTGCGTGGCGGCGTCCACTTCGGTCTGTGGCGGTGGAAGTATCGCATCCACAAGGTTGGATTGGTAACGGTCCCGCAGGGGCAGCTCGCTTACGTGTACGCGCGCGACGGCGAGCCGTTGCCCCCCAGCCAAACGCTCGCCCGCGTCGTCCCGTGCAACAATTTCCAGGACGCGCGGGCGTTCCTCGTCGGCACGCCGCTCCCCGAGTCGGCGCCGGCGGGCGAGTCGGCGTTCATCCCGGTCGGCCAGCGCGGCCGGCAGCGGGCGATCCTCCGCGAAGGCGTCTACGCCATTAACCCCGCCCTGTTCGTGGTCATGACCGAGAATACGGTCTATCGCCTGGCGTCCACGGCGACGAAGCAGGAGCTGCAGTCGATCATCAGCTGGCAGAACGAGCTGCGCGAGATCGACGGCTTCCACCCGGTCGTCATCGGCGGCCCGGTCGAAGCGCCCGATCCGCTGCGGCCCGACCAGACAGTCGCTGTGGACTCGATCGGCGTCGTCACCATCCACGACGGCCCGTCGCTACCGCCGGGCGAGATCATCGCCCCCGACTGCGGTAACGCGGCCGACGACCCGAACTACCACAACAACTACCAGGACCCCGAGGCGTTCCTGCGCTCCGGCGGCCGCCGCGGCCGGCAATACACGCCGCTGACGGACGGTACCTACTTCATCAACCGCTGGTTCGCCACGGTCGAACTGAAGCCGAAGACGGTCGTGCCGATCGGCTACGTCGGCGTGGTGGTGAGCTACATCGGCCGGGCGGGCCGGGACCTGTCCGGCACGACCTTCCGCCACGGTGAGCGCGTCGCCGAAGGCGAGCGCGGCGTCTGGGAAAAGCCGCTCGGCCCGGGCAAGTATTCCTTCAACACTTACGCCGGCAACCTGATCCTGGTGCCGACGACGAACTTTGTCTTGCACTGGGTGACGGGCAAGAGCGAGGCGCACCGCTACGACGAATCGCTGCGCTCGATCGACCTGGTGACGAAGGATGCGTACGAACCGGCGCTGCCGTTGTCGGTCGTCGTGCACATCGACTACCAGCGTGCGCCCAATGTCATCCAGCGATTCGGCGACGTGAAGAAGCTGATCACGCAGACGCTCGACCCTATGTTGAGCGCCT
>DATJGQ010000501.1:0-2826 GCA_035494815.1 Gemmataceae bacterium | reverse complement strand
GGTCAGGAGTCAGAAGGCATCTTACTGACTCCTGACTCCTGACTCCTGACTCCTATTTGTAAAGGCTGCTCTTCACCATCCCGTGAATCTCCGCGCTTTGGCGGATCACGAGCGACCGCGTCGGGGCGAAGTAGCGGATCGTGCCCGGGCCGCCACGGTTCTGCCAACTCTCCGGGTCGACGGAGGTTACGATCAAATCGATCAGGGACAGGACGTTCAGCGCCTCCTGCGCGTCCGGAAACCACGGAAAGCCGACCGGCACGGCCAGGTCGGCGATGTTATACGTCTTGGTCACCATGAACTCGCGCGCCCGCGGCGTCGTCGTCACCCAGACGACCCCCTCGCGGTTGATTACGTAGGTCAGGCCGAGGCTGCCGAGGATGCCGCGGAGGGCGGTCCGCACGCTGACCGGCTGCTTGAGCACGAACGTGACCGGGGAGTTATAATTCGCCTGCACGTCGTCGAGCGCGGACTTGTCAATGATGATCGTGAGCCCGCTGACGGTCGCGAGGTAATCCATCGCGTCCTGCAGTTTCGAGTCCTTGAAATTCGCGTTGAGCGTCGTGTTCAATGCCCGCATGAGCTTCAACTCTTCGGCCGTCGGCGCCGTGTCGGCGCGGCGGGCGGCGGTCCGTTCCTTGAAGTCCTTCGGGAATTCGACGTCCCGTCCGGGCACGACGGCCGTGCGGTCGATGTTGCTCAATGCGTCGTTGGCGCGTTGTTCCTTGAGCGCCCGCGTCTCGGCGGCGTCCTGGCGGCTAGTGACCGAGGTATCGATACGGCGGACCGCCTGGACGACGGCGTTGTCCTTGAAGTCGCGGTAGACTTCGTCCAACTTCGCCTGGGCGTCGGCCGTCCGGCCCTCTTTGCGCAAGGCGACGGCCAACTCCAGGCCACTCTTGAGACGGGCCGTCTCCTTGGTCTGTCGGTCGGCGTCGGCCGCGCGCTCGGCCAGCTTCTGCTCGGTCGCCGCGATCGCCGTGTCATCCGGGCCGGTCTCGGCGATCCGCAACCGGTCTTTGACCACCCGCGCGAGCTGGGCCCGGCGGTCGGCCGGCAACGACACGTCGGATTCGACTTGTCTGAGCAGTAGCCGAAGTTTCTCGGCACCCTTGGCGGGATCGACGTCGGCGGTGCGGACCCCGTCTTTGAGCGAGAGTTTGATCTGCGCTTCGGCCGCACGGGCCGACGGGGTGGACTGTGCCGGGCTAGGGGCCGTGAGTATCAGCGAGACGCCGAGCGCGAGCACGGCCCAACGTGAACCGGACATTTCGTTCCCACCTCCCGGAGCACTCTTCCCCGGGAGTTAGATTACCACGCGCCCGGGCGAGTCGCCAGGAGCGGTTCACCACTTGTCGATCGGCCCTTTAGGCACCGAAATGTGTGGCGCCGCCCCCGCCTGCCAGCCGGGCGGCGGGCCCTGTTCGCGCAGCCGGGTGACGACGCGGTCGAGTGTCGCCAGCGTGTCGAGCATGACCAGCGTCTGCTGGACCTCGCGGCCGGGTTTGAGCACCTTGCAGTACCAGTTCGCGACCTTGCGGAACTGGATGCAGCCCCATCGTTCGCCGCGAAGTTCGCACAGCCGGCGGACGTGCGTCTGCATGAATTGCACTCGGTCGTGATAAGTCGGCGGTGGGCCGGGATCGCCGGTCTCTTCCCACGCCTGTAGTTGCTTGAATATCCAAGGGTTCAGCAGAGCGCCACGGCCAAGCGCGATCGCGTGACAGCCGGTCACGGCAAACATGTGGGCGGCGTCGACGAGCGTCCGGATGTCGCCGTTGCCGACGACCGGAATCCGCTCGACCGCCTCGACCACGCGGGCGATGCCGTCGAGGTTGACCGTGCCGCCGAAACCCTGCTCGCGCGTCCGACCGTGGATCGTCACCGCCGCGACGCCCGCCCGCTCGAATTCGCGGGCAAACCACGGCGCGGTCAGCTGCCGGTCGTCCCAGCCGAGCCGCATCTTGACCGTGACCGGTACCGACACCGCCTCGACCACGGACCGTACGAGGTCAACCGTTCGGCCGGTTGTGTCACACATCATCGCCGAGCCGCCGCCGTTCTTGGTCACCTTGTGGACGGGGCAGCCCATGTTGATGTCGACGTGTTGATAGCCGCGGCTGACGAGCAGTCGGGCCGCTTCGGCCAAATACAGCGGCTCTGAGCCGAAGATCTGCACCGCCGTCGGCCGGTCATCGGCTGTGGTCGCGATCAGTTCGTCGCTTTTTCGACTTCGCTCGACGAGCGAGCGGGCATTCACGAGATCGGTCGTCGCCAGACCTAACCCGCCCAACTCGCGGACCGTCCGTCTGAGCGCGAGGTTCGTATACCCCGCCAAGGGCGCGAGGAAGTAGCGCGACGGCATCCGGACCGGTCCGAGGTAGACCGGGGCTTTCGGAAGTGGGCGCGGCGAGGGCTGCGAGGTCAATGAGACGCCCGTGTCCGAGTCCACCGTCGGTGATTGAGACAGCGCCAGCGGCATCGTCCACCACTCCCTTATTGGCCGACCGTCATCCTCTCCGCCGGCGACCAGTCCGACAAGGTCAGGTTATCGGCCGTGCGATAGGCGAGAAGTGTGGCAACGGCCGCGGGCGCGTGTAAAATCAGATGTGACCCGCCCGAGGACTCGTCAATGCCATCCCAGTATCCACTCATCCCGCACGTTGAATACCTGAGCAACCGCCGTGACTTCCTACTGCACGCGGGCGGCGGTTTCGGGGCGCTCGCGCTGACGTATCTGCTGCAGGGGAACCGCGTTTTCGCGGGCCCTCCGGGCGATGACGCTCCCGCCTCGCCATTAGCGCCGAAGAAGCCGCACTTTCCGGC
>DATJGQ010000500.1:0-2684 GCA_035494815.1 Gemmataceae bacterium | reverse complement strand
AGCTCCTGAACAGTCGGGTCACCGGAAAGGTCCGCACGCGGCGCGAGCGTGTTGACGAAAAAGCCAATCAGCGCTTCCAGCTCCGCGCGATTTCGGCCGGCGACGAGCGTTCCGATGGCGAATTCGTCCTGGCCCGTGTATCGCTGCAGAAGTGCCTGGAACGACGCCAAGAATGCCATGTACGGCGTGGCCCCCAGGTCGCCGGCCAACGCCCGGACGCCGCTCGCGATATCTCCAGGGAGTGCGAACGAGTGGGTCGCCCCGCGGTACGTCTGTAGGGCCGGCCGCGGCCGATCGGTCGGCAACTCGAGAACCGGGACGTCGGCGAGCGATGTCGTCCAATATGCAAGTTGACGCTCCAACTCGTCGCCTCGGAGCCGTTGTCGCTGCCAAACCGCGTAATCGCCGAATTGAATGGGCAACGGCGGCACCAGAGCGGTCACACCTGCGGCTACCGCCTCGGAGTGGGCCAACGTCTCGCCGACGAGCACGGCGATCGACCAGCCGTCCGCAATGATGTGGTGCAGCGTCACCAGCAAAACGTGTTCGTTGTCGGCGAGCCGCAGCAGCCCCGCGCGCGCGAGCGGGCCGCGGCTAAGGTCGAACGGCCGTCGCGCCTCCTCGGCCGCCCGACGTCGGACCTCGGCCTCCCGCTCCTTTGGCGGCAGATGGGTCAGGTCCGTCACCGGGATCGTCACTCCGCTCTCTGCGGCAACGACTTGAACCGCCCGCCCGTCGCGCTCGGCGAACGTCGTCCTCAGCACCTCATGGCGGGCGACGACGGCGTTCAGGCCCCGTTCCAGCATTGCCGGATCGAGCGGCCCGGTTAGCCGCACGGCCGCCGGGATATTCATCGCGGGGTTGCCCGGTTCCAACTGGTCGAGGAACCAGAGCCGTTCCTGCGCGAACGAGAGCGGCAACGGCTCGTCCCGCGGGGCGCGCTCGATGGGTCGAACTGGAGCTAGGGTCAATGACCCCGGACCGGCCTCACTGAGGCCGGCTACAGCAGAGCCGGCTTCCGAAGAGATGGCGTCCAGGCGAGCGGCCAAGTTCGCGATCGTCGGTTCCTCGAACAGGCCCCGCAGCGGCAACTCGATCCCGAGTCGATCGCGCACCCGCGACACGACTCGCACGGCCAACAGCGAATGACCGCCGAGCTCGAAAAAGCCGTCATGCACGCCGACGCGGTCCACCCGCAACACCTCGCGCCAGACCGCCGCGAGTGCCTGTTCGGTCGGCGTTCGTGGTGCGACATATTCGCGCCGCAACTCGGGCCGCGCGGTGGCCGGTTCGGGCAGTCGTCGGCGATCGATCTTCCCGCCCGGCGTTCGCGGCAGACTCGGCAGCGGCAGGATCGCCGCCGGCAGCATGTAGTCCGGCAGTCGACGGCGGAGGAAGTCTCGCATTTCGCTCGAAGCGGGGACAGCACCGTTCGCGGGCGTCACGTAGCCGATTAACTCCGTCCTCCCGCCGGCCGACGCCCGCGCGACGATTGCGGCCTCTCGCACCGTGGGATGCGCCGCCAACGCGGCCTCGATCTCGGCCGGCTCCACCCGGTACCCGCGCACTTTCACCTGTTCGTCCAGCCGGCCCAAGAATTCGAGCTGCCCGTCGGCGCGCCAGCGGACGCGGTCTCCGGTCCGGTAGACGCGTTCGAGAAGGGTCGGCCCGAGCGTCACGTCGACGAACCGTGTCGCGGTGGAATTCGGGAGGCCGAGGTAGCCGCGGGCGAGCCCAGCCCCGGCGATGCAGAGTTCGCCCGGCACGCCGATCGGCACCGGTCGCAGTCGACGGTCGAGGACATACACGCGGACGTTCGGAATCGGCCGGCCGATCGGGGCCTCGCCCGAGATGCCGGTCACCTCGGCCATGGTGGCGACGACGGTCGCCTCGGTCGGGCCATAGGTGTTGAGGAGGCGGACGCGATCGCCGACGGCTGCGCGCCAGCGCGCCAGCCGCTCCGGCAGCAGCCGCTCGCTGCCGAGGATGAGGAGCCGCAGCTCAAGCGGGACGATGTCTGCCGGATCGCCCGCGGCCACCAATTCCTGCCAGTACCCCGTGGGCAGGCTGGCGACAGTTACGCCGGCGTCCGTACACCGGCGCGCGAAGGCGGCGGCCGAATCCAGCATGTCATCCGTGCGCAGGACCAGCGTCGCTCCGGCCGCCAGGCACGGAAAGATCTCTTCGACGTGGGCGTCGAAGCTGAGCGAGGAGAACTGCAGCACGCGGTCAGCCGGGCGCAGCCCGAACGCGTCGCGGGCCGCGAACGTGTAATTGGTCAGCGCCCGATGCGGGATCATCACTCCCTTCGGCGCGCCGGTCGAGCCGGACGTATAGATGACATACGCGAGATCGTCCGGGCGAGCGGCGGGGTTCATCCCCGCCGTCTTCTTCGGCGGGGATAAACCCCGCCGCTCGCTTACAACCTCATCCAACAAGATCGTGGCCGCGCCGCCGGGCAACCGTTCGCGAGCGTCGGTGGTCGTGACGATGACCCGCGGGCCCGCCTCGCGGAGGATCGCGGCGAGCCGCTCGGGCGGTTGCCGGGGGTCGAGCGGCAGGTAGCCGCCGCCCGCCTTCAGGACGGCCAGAATCGCCGCGATCATGTCAAAAGACCGTTCGGCGCACAGTGCGACGACCCCGTCGGGACCGACCCCGTACGATCTCAGCGGCGTCGCCAGCCG
>DATJGQ010000499.1:0-5258 GCA_035494815.1 Gemmataceae bacterium | reverse complement strand
TTCTTCAAACACCAGCGGCCCGCGCCCACGCGCCTGCCGCAGTCGATTGATCACCCCCAGCACCCGCGGCCGCTGAATCAGCCTTTTCTCCAGCCGCCGCTTCCCCGGGATATCGAGAAACATCAGCCCAATCAGGATCGTCAGCAAACCTTGCCCGGGCACGCCGGGCAATGAAAGAACGATCCCTAAAGCGACGAGGAATACGCCAAGGACGTTTTTCCCGACATGTCCCAACCAGCGAAGGACGGAGTGCCGATCGACCCAGAGCGCCGGCGGCTTGTCGCCGACGAAGTAGTCCGCCGGGATTCGGACGAGGATCCACCCCGTCACGAGCAGACTCGCCGCGGCCAGTACGACGAACAGCACCACCCCAAGCGCCATTTCCGGCGCCGTCGGCCAACGAACCTGCCAAAAACTGCCGGCGAACATGACGAACCCGCTGCGCCGCGGGCCGAAAACACCTTGCGGCCCCGGACGGCGCCTCCATACTATACAAGGTAGCGTTTTCCGACTTCGGCACTCTCATCTTGCAGGCGACGGGCGCGGACCGGCACTCACGCACTGTCCGCCGCCGAGGCTTCGCGACAACCAGTCGCCGCCCGCACGACATTTGGCTCTCGGAGCATTCTCGCCATGGCCGTCACCGTTGTTTGCCCCGGCTGTCGTACCGGTTACCCGATCTCGGACGACCTGGTCGGCAAGAAAATCCGCTGCAAGAAGTGTCAGGAGACCTTCACGGCGACCCCCTCGAAGAACCGCGCGACCGACGACCGGATCCAGACGAAGCCGGGGGCGGTGAAGGCCGGCCGCCGCAACGACGATGGCCCCCGCGGCCGACCCGAGACGAAAAAGGCCGGCAAGGGACTGCTCATCGGTGTCATCGCCGGCGCGATCGTCCTGATCGTCGGCGGCGGCATCGGCGCGCTCGCCCTGATGTTCAGCTCGGACACGACCACGGACAATCAACAGGCGAACGTCCAGGCGAGCAACCCCCCGGTCGTCACGCCAGCGACAAATCCGACCAACGGCTCACCCAAAACCGAAGTCGCCAAGTCCGATACTAAAGCCAACGAAAAGGCGGCGACGCCGACCACAGCGGCCACCTTCTCCACCCTTCCCACCGAACAGAATCCCGCCCAGCCCCGGATCCGCTACGCCGACTTCCGCGCGGACGTCGTCAACAGGGCCAAAGAGTCGGCGGTCATGATTCAAACCACGATGGCCGAAGGCGCCGCGGACGGCTCCGGCTTCATCGCCGAACCCGACGGGATCATCATCACCAACGCCCATGTCGTCGGCATGAAACACGCGGCCGCGCGGCCGCCGGACAAGGTCGACGTCATCGTCCATGCGGGCATCAAGGACAAGGAGCGGCGGCTAGAAGCCAAGATCCTGGCCCTGGACCGCGAAGAGGACCTGGCAGTCTTGAAGGTCAACCCGAAGGACCTGCCTCCGCCGATTCCGATGGCCACCTCGCACGATGTTCCGGACGGGGCGAAGCTCATGACCCTCGGTTTCCCCTTGGGCCGCGGGCTCAAGCGGGCGGTGGACGCCGGCAGCGAGCAGGAGACGGGGCTGGAGGTGAAGGCCCGTTACACGACCGTCTCGGGGCGCCACAGGGCGCCGGACGGCAGCGTCAAGTTCATCTCCGTCGAGGGCGGGGTCGATGGCGGCAATTCCGGCGGCGCGGTCATCGACACAAGCGGGTACGTCGTCGCTATCGTCGATGCGGAGATCCCCGGAACGCAAATCAAGTTTGTCATCCCGGTCGAGTACGCCCGGTATCTCCTCCAAGGGCGCATTCAAAGGCTAATCCCGGGACAGGCCGTCGCCTCGGGGGGCGGTGCCAAGCAACCGCTGACCGCGATCGTCGCGGACCCGATGAAGCGAATCGCGAAGATCACGGCCGACATCTGGACCGCGCCGAAGCCGACCCGGGCGAAAGGGGAGCTGGCGATGCGGCCCGGTGCCGACCGCGAGCCGCCGGCCGTCGCCGGCGACTCGAACAAGATTTCCGCGCCGGTCCGGTTTAACCCGGACGAACGGGTGCAACTTGGTGAGATGCACCTCGCCCACATGGACCTGACGCTGCCGCCCTTGCCCGCCGGTCACGTCTACTGGTTCCGGCCGAAATACCAGATGAAGGACGGCCGCGAACACTGGGGCGAAGCGGTGGTCGTGGAGATGGGACGCCACCCCGTCGATCTGTCGCCTGCCAACCTGACCGTGCACCATAAGGCGGATACCGAACGACGGATCCATATGGTCAGCCGCGCGACGAGCGGCTACGAGACCGAAGAGACTTCCCGTGCCACGGACCTCAAACTCATCGCCTCGATCAGCGAGAAGACGCGTTCGCCGATCGCCGCGAACGGCGACGCCAAGATCCGCATGCAGTACGAAGACCTGAAGTTCGCGGACCGCGACCTCGACGACGCCATCCGCCGTGAACTGAAAGGCGTGATGGACCAGGTCAAGGGACTGGGTGCCGAAGTGACCATGACGCCTTCCGGGAACATTCGCTCGGTCACGCCGGATTTCGCGCAGGTCTCGCGGGCACCGCTCGTCCGCGCGATCCTCGATCGGCTCAACAAGCAAATCGTCCAGGCGCTGGAGAACGTCGCCGTCCCATTGCCCAACAAAGAGGTGCAGCCGGGCGAAGGCTGGAACGTGGATACCCAATACACCTTGCTGATCACCCAGCCCCCGCGCAACGCCACATTCAAGATGATGTGCAAGTATGTCGGCACGCGCGTCCGCAACGGGCGAAAGGAAGCGGTGATCGAAATGACCGGCCGCGTTATCCGTGGCGGCATGAATGACGGCGGGAACAATCGGGGCGCGCCCGGGCAGCCGCCGGCCGGGGGCGGCAGCGGAAACGTCGAGAGCGACGAGGGCGGCCGCTCCGGCTTCCAGGGCCTCGCGAACGGGTCGGCCCTGGTGGATCTCGAAACCGGCTACATCACCCTGTCGCGGCTCAACTCCGACGTCGCCTTCGAAGTCCAGATCAACGACAAGTTAAAGGTCACCGTCGGCCTGGTACTCGAAACCACCCTCACCCGCAGCCTCAACAAGACTGAGCCGAAGGAGCCGACCCAGGACGAACTGGACGCCCTGCTCGCCAACCAGCCGAAGCGGTACAAGCCGATGATCGGCAGCGTCGGCGTCGATCAGGGCGGGGGGTTCGTCCCGCCACCCAGCACGGACGACGCGCGGACGGCGGACATTAAGCCGGACGTGGCCGAACGGGTCAAAAAGAAGACCGTCTTCATCGAGGTCGAGCGGGACGACGGCGGCGGGTCAGGTAGCGGCTGGCTGGCCGAGCCGGACGGCATCATCGTCACGAACTCCCACGTCGTCGGCATGAAGGACAAGGCCAAGCGGCCGCCCACGTCGATCAAAGTCACCTTCGACTCCGGCCTTCCGACGGCCCGGAGTTTCCCGGCCAAGCTGCTCAGCCTCGATCGGGCGGAGGACCTGGCCGTACTCAAAGTGGACGCGCCGAACTTGCCCGAACCCTTCAAGATCGTCCCGTCGGCGGACATGGTCGAAGGCCACGCGTTGTCCGTCGTCGGGTTCCCGTACGGCAAGAGTCTGTCCAGAGGCGCGGTCAGTCTTGGCGCGGTCGACTTGAGTACCGAAGTAAAGGTGCGCTCGACCCACATGTCGGGCCGGTTTACTCAGACTGACGGCTCTCCGAAATGGATCCAGGTGGAAGGCGGGGCGAGCCCCGGCAACTCGGGCGGGCCGGTCGTGGACAGTCAGGGTAATGTCCGCGCCATCCTCGTCGCCGGTTTTCCGGGGCGGCAGATCGTCTTCACCATTCCCAGTGAATACGCCGCCCGGATGCTGCAGGGCTACCCGATGGAGGTCAAGCCGGGCATCCCGTACCTGGATAGTTCGACGGCCCGCCAGCCGATCGAGATCAACTTCGCGGACCCGCTCAAGCGGGTGCGAAAAGTCGCCATCGATTTCTGGGTCGGCGCGCCAGGGAAACCGCGGCGGGCGCCCGACGGCGCACCGAAGCAAGAGGAGAACGACGGCAGCCGTCAGACGTTCGACCTGACGTACGACCCGGCCTCGCAATCGGCGAAAGGCGAATTCACACTGCCGCCGCTGCCTCAGGGGCAAGTGTACTGGCTGCAGCCGCGATTCACCAACGGCACCGGCAAAGAGCAATGGTACCGGGCCACGACCTATTCGCCCGACGGCCCGCCGGTCGAACGCCGGCCGGTCGAACTCGCCCTGAAGCACCGCACGGGCATGAAGCGGGAAGTCGAACTCACCGCCCTCTCCCACTACCGCTACAACCTGCTCGGCACCGAGCACGTGCGCGGCGATCCGATCAAGATCTCCCTGTCGGAGACGACGCTCCGCGTCGGTCAGAACAAGTCGGCCCAGGTGCAAATCCAGTACGAGGACCTCGAACTGGATTGGAACAAAATCTTCCCCGGCATCAGGGAGCAGGCGCCCTCACTGGAGTCAAACCTGCGGCAAACGCTCCGGCCGATCCTGGCACTGATTCGCGGCGTCGCCATGGTCGTCACCGTGTCCAAGGACGGGCACATGACCCTGCCGCGCAACGGCCTCAGTTACGGGCGGATCCCCCTGCCGGTACAGCCGCTCATGGCCACGTTCAACGACCAGATTTTCTCCGCCTTGCAGGCCCTGACCTTCCCGCTGCCCGGCAAGGTCGTTCCGTACGGCCACGCGTGGACGTTCGACACGAACCTGTTCGTCCCCACGCGTAAGCGGTCGGAAGCCGGCCTGTTCAAGATGAACTTCAAGTACCTCGGCGTGCGCGACCGCGGCGGTCGGGAAGAAGCGGTCGTGGAATTTCACGGCGCCCTGACGCAAGACGCCGGCAAGTCGATCGACATCGCGTCCACCGACCCGGCCGCTGACAAGGACGCCGACGCCAAGGCGAAAGACGGCAAGGCGGCCCCGAAAGCCGGCGGCCCGGCCAACCGCGCGCCGAAGGGCGTCTACGGCGAGGCCCACGGCGTCGCCTACGTCGACGTCGCCTCCGGCACGGTGACGAGCGTCAAACTGGACGTCGATCTCGACGTCGAGATGTTGGTCCCCGATCCCGATAACACCAAGAAGGACGTGCCCGCCCAGGCCGGCGGACGCATGGAACTCGCCCTCAAGCGGACCATCGTCGCCCAAGGCCGATGACAAACAGGGGTCAGGAGTCAGGAGTCAGTTCGGATACTCAGCGACCCTGACTCGTGACTCCTGACTCCTGACTCCTGACT
>DATJGQ010000498.1:0-2658 GCA_035494815.1 Gemmataceae bacterium | reverse complement strand
GAGTACGCGACCTGCCCGGAGGCGGCCGTCATCCGCGTGTAGTACGAGATCGCCCGGTCGATCGACTCGTCGGGGACTTCGATGCCGGCGTTGCGGGCGGCGAGCAGGCCGACGAGGATCGAGCCGCTGACGGACGTATCGGCGTCGGTCGCCTGCGGGGAGTACCGCCAGCCGCCGAGCGAGTTCCGCTTCTGCGACGTGATCGCGGCGCGTACGGCCAGTTCCAGCGCCTGCCCGATCGACCGCGGCTTCTTGCCGTCGGTCCAGACATTGCGGTCGTCCACGGCCCCGTACGCCTCGGCGAGCGCGAGCATCGCGAAGCCGTGGTGGTACATGCTGTTGCCGAAATAGCCGGTCGTCCCGTCCTGGCCGGAGATGATGTTGCGGACGCAGCGGCGGACGTTGTTGCTGTAGACGCCGTAGTTCGGGTCTTCGCCGGACGCGAGAAAGACCATCAGAGCCAGGCCGGTGATCCCCGGGCCTTGCATGCCGCCGCTGAAGTCGCCGCGGTCGGACTGCGTTTTGACGAGGTATTGCACCCCCTTGTCGTAGATCTCCCGCACGTCGCGGGGCACGGCCTCGCCGATGCTGGCGTTCGGCGGCTGGGCTGACACGCGCGCCGCGATCGCGAGCAGCACCAGTCCGGCGGCGAACGTTCGGCCCATTGGACGACTCTCCGTCACTTCGGCGGGGCGGGCGGCGGCAGGCGGGCGGGTGCAACGCGCGCCGCAGGGGCCGGGGGCGGCACGGCCGGCACCGGAAAAGCGAGGTCCTCGTCCGCGACCATGCCGCTCTGCCGGAGGTTGGCGAGGTATGTCGCGAATTGAATGACTTGTACCCCGAGTACGCGCTGTTGCGTGTCGCTCAGGATCGCCTTGAGCTTCGCCTCGGGCACGTGGGTCATCTGGTTGAGGATCAGGTAGGCCTCGTACTGTCCGCCCTTCTTCGGCGGGCTGGTTTCCTTTTCCAGGAGTGCGATCAGCTCGCGCCGCTGGGACTGTCGCAACGGCATCGCCTGTTCGAGCATGGACACGGCGAGCTCGACGTTGGCCCGATGGCGGAACGCCCGCCGCTCCGCGGCCAACGTGTCATACTTCGCGAGTTGCTCGTCGGTCAGCGTGGTGTGGAGCGACTTACAGAGGAGCGAGTCGTCGGTGAACGGCCCGCCCTGCAAGGCGACCCGCAGCGGGGCGAGGTCCGGCTGAATCTCCTGCAGCCGGTTGACGTCGTTATTGACCGCCTTGAAGCGGGCCTTCGCCCGCTCGTAGTTGTCGAAGAACCGTTTGATGTCGCCGTGGCCCATGAGTTGGAGCTTGCGCATCTGCGTCAGCGTCAGTTCGCAGGTCCGCTCGAGCTCGTCCACCCGCGACGTCAACATCGATTCGAACTTGTGGCGGGCGCGTTCGGCGGACTGATCCTGCTGGAAGACGTACCGCTCGAACTGGTCGTCGGGCCAGACCTGCTGCGGCCGGGCCGCCAGCACGCCTTGAACCTGAATTGCTTGTTGCGCTTGCAACTGAATTGCCTGCTGCGCTTGCGCCGCGCGGATTTCGATCTGGGCGCGCTGGCGGGCCACATCTTCGGCCTTTCGGGCTGCTTCGCGTTGCCAAGCCGCGTCCCGATCGCGCTTGGCGTCGCCCGACTGCTTGTCCTGCGCGGCCCCGAACACTGTGAACAACGCGAGGACGCCCAGCACGGCGAGCAGCAGCTTAAAAATGCGCATTAGTCACCTGCCCGCCTTCGTGGGTTCCGGGACCTTCGGAGCCGCGTCGCCCCCGGCGGGATCGCGTTTCTTCGGCGGTGGTTCGCCGTCCCACGCCTCGTCCGCGATCGGTACCACCGGCATGTTCGACAGGTCGAAGCCCCAGCGGGCGTTCGTCTTCGGGATCGTGCGCCAGATGTCCCGCTGCGCGTCGGTCAGGATCGGCATCAGCTTGGCGTCGGGGAGCGTCGGGAAGTAGCGGCCGAGCATCACCAGCAGCTGGTTCTGGTTCCAGGATTCGGTCCAGTTGTTGGCCAGGACTTCGCCGATCTTCTCCCGCTGCCCGTCGTTGAGCATGACGGCCTTGTCCACCATCGCGACAAGGTTGTCGAGGACGGCCTTTTTGCGGGCGGCCGTCCGTTGCTCGAGTTCTTTGTCGTACCGCGCCGCCTGATCGGTCGAGAGCGTCGCGTGCACCGAGCGAGCGACGACCGCGGCGATCGGCGCCCGCACGTCCGACCAGGCGCCGACGTTGCCCGTGTACTGGGCCACGAGCAGGCTGCGGATGGAGTCTTTGACGCCGGCGTCACATAGGTCCGCGATCTTTTCGTATTCCCGCCGCGTCGGCTCCGTCACGAGTCGCATGAAATGCAATTCCGTCCGGAGCACCTGACGGAACTGGGCGCCGTACGCGTTCTCCCACGCCTGGATCTGGGCTTCGTTGACCATCCGTCCCTGGGCGTCGAATGGTGCGAGCTTTGTTGGCTCAGGCCTAGCGGGCTTCGGGGCGTCCTTCTGAACGGCCTTCTTCGCCTTGGCGGCCTTCTTCTCCTCCGCCTTCTTGTCCTGCCCTGGACTGCTGACGACACACAGCGTCAGTAGCCCAATCGTCAGCCCGGACCGGAACCAGACGTTGGAGGTTCGCCCCATGTTCATCCCCATCAAGCCCGAAGCGC
>DATJGQ010000497.1:0-8762 GCA_035494815.1 Gemmataceae bacterium | reverse complement strand
GGCTTGCCGTCACCGGATTTCGATTTTCCGTCCCTGGCCTTGCCGTCGCCGGACTTGGATTTTCCGTCGCCGTCCTTGGCCTTACCGTCGCCGGACTTGGATTTTCCGTCGCCGTCCTTCGGCTCGCCGGTCTTGCCCTTGGGGTCCATCGCCTTGGACAGCTTCTTGGTGTCGTCGGTGACCTTGCCCTGACTCTTGGCGAGTTCCTTGCCTTCCTGCCGGCCGGCTTCGGTCTTGGAACGCTCGACTTTCTGCTCGCGGATCACGCGTTCGAGCTGCTTCAAAAGTTCCTGCAAGCGCTTCTGTTCTTCTTTGAGCTTCGCCGACTGGTTGTCCGTCATCAGGACGGAAATCATCTCGTTGAGCGTCTTGATCAGCTGCTCGTTCTGGCCCATGGCCGAGTTGATTTCGGCCAGCGTGACGCCGGAGCCCGTCAGCGTGACCACCAGCTTGTTGAACTGGTTGTCCACACCCTCTTTCGCGGCCAGTTCGATCGCCTGCTTGAGGACGAGCGCTCGCTCGCGCTCTTCGGGCTTGCTCGACTTTTCGTACCGCTGGGCCAGGGCGAGGAGTTTCTGCTGAAATTCGCTGAACTGCCGACGGAGCCGTTCCTGCTCGAACGCGGCCGCCTGCTTGGTCTTTTGGAGATCAGCGTCTGTCGAAACAGGGGGCTTCGCCGGGGGCTCATCGGCCGCGCGGGCCGAGGGACCGAGGACGACGGCCGTCGCGATCAGTGCGACACAAAAGAGCTTCATGAACGGTACCCCTGCTCGGGCAGGACATCGTCCGGGTGGCGTGAAGGGCGGGGCTTAATTCCGCCCTGACCGGATTCCGAACGGGAGAGAAGGTCGGAATCTGATGAGTGTATGACGAACCGTCGGTCGCCCTTTAACATTGTACCTTCTAGTCTTAGCGCAAGTCAGGCCGGAAAACCGCGCCAGGCCATTCTCTCATTTTTCCCTCATCTTACGGTGTTTCTAATCCTTTCAGCTTCTCACGCAGGATCCGTTCCTGTTCCGCTTTCATCCGTTTCAAGGCCTCGCCAATATCGTGCTCCTGGGCCTTTTCGATGTCCCGGATCATGGCGATCAGCTTATTCAGCGTGGTCACGTCCCCCATCGCGTCCATGACGCGGGCGAGTTTGTCGATAAGTTGGTCCAGCGATTGCTTGGCCCGCTGCGTCTTGTCCGCGTCCGGCTTGCGGTTGGCGTCGAGTTCCTGTCGGTAGGCGTCGGTCGCCTCTTCCGCACGCACAAACTCCTGCCGCAGAATACTTTCCATCGGGAAGATGATCTCCGCCTTCACCTTCTCGACCAGCTTGGGCATCACCCGGTTGTATTCCATCTCCTTGAGGATTCGGCTGTAGTCGGTGAACACCTCCTGGACGACGTCGCGGCCTTTGGCGGTGGCGTCGACGACCTCCTGGCCGCGGAGAGCCATGGTCGGCAGTTGCTCGGGCGGGATATTCGGCAGCTCCTCGGCCACTTTCTCCAGTCGCAGCCGGGCGTCGCGCAACCGGTTGACCGTGTCCTCCAGTTTGAAATGCAGGTTTTGTTCCTCCTTGGCGATTTCGACGAGCAATTCCGCCTCGGAGACGACCAGGATCGTGAACGGCGGCTCCTTGTTCGGCCCGACGCCGGGGCCGGTCTCGATGTTGTTGTCGGTCGCGGTCACCGTCAGCCGCATGCGATACCGCGGCTGCAGTTGGAACTCCTCCTTGACCTTGAGGTCCGGCAGCCGGTCGCGAAGATCCAGGAACTCGTACTGCGGGCGGACGTCGAACTGCGTCACCAGGGGCGGCGGTTGCGGCGGCGGCACTTTGAGCCGGGCGAGCAGCTCCGGTTTGAGCACGTCCCGCTGGGCCTTGTCACGGTAGACCTCCTCGAACGTCTTCATCGGGAAGGTCTTCGCCTGTGTTTCCGGCGCGGTGCTGAGGACGTTCGACGTGATCCGGCACGTCGTGGCAGCCCCCATGAGCACGCTAACCGGGTCCATCGGCGCGAAGTGCATCGCCGCGCCGACCGCCCACGCCGCCTGCGCGCCGACGACGCCGGCCGATTCGAGCCGCTGGATGGTGGTTTCGTAGTCGATCTTGTCCAGCCCGGCGTTGTCGCTGACGCTTCCGGCGAACGGGATCATCGCGACCGGCGTGCAGACGTAGCCCTGGCCCGTCTTGCGGATGCCGTCGATCATGACGTTGACTTTCGGCACGCCGTCGCGGACCGGCTCGATGAGTACGTGCCGGCGGGAAGAGACATTGTCCAGGTCGGTGAATTCCAAATCGAAGTCGAGCGCACTGACGACGTTCGGGAAGCGGTGCGCGAAACCGCGATTTTGCTCTGCGAGCGCCAGGTTGATCGGGCTTAGTGGCGCCTCGTCGCCGCCTTTTCGTGACCGCGGGCGGAGGACCGCCGAGGTCAGTTCCTTGTCCAGGAGGCCGCTCAGGTCCACGTCGGTGCCGGCAGGGATGGTGAACTGAGAGGTCATGCCGTTGAGCGACACGGCCCGGTCGGGCAGATTCTGCTTGAGACCCTTGAGCGCGGCCGGCCCGCCGTCGGGTGCGGAGCCGAGCGGTGGGCGGTGGAATAGGTAGGCCGGCTGGTGCTCATCGCGGGTGAGCTTCGTGAGCATCGGCGGCGGGACGAGTGTGATCGAGCGGGTGGCGGTGCCGTAGTCGCGGGCCCAGATGCGGAACTTGACCGACTCTCGCAGGTCAGTCAAGGCGCCCGTGTACTCGTAGTCGTTGCCGCGGGAGAACGGCATGTCGTTGGACGTCTTGGCGCCCCAATAACTGACTTCGACGCGGTCCGGCACGTCGAGCATGCGGAACCTGCGGGCCATCCGCGGCTCGGCGGCCTTCGCGGGGAGGATGTCCTCGAAAACCCGCATCAGTGCCGTGTAATCGGAGAGCGGCAGGCGGTCGTTCAGCCGTTGCCGGACTTCCGGCTGGTCGAGCAGGAGGTTGACGCGGTCGAGCGTCCAGACTTCGGGGGGAGGTTCGGCGGGCGGCGCCGCGGCGGCGACACCGGGGGCGACGAGCGGCGACGCCGCAACCGCCGAAGCCGCGGCGGCCGCGACCGCTTGCGGCCCGCCCGCCCGATTGCCGAGGAGTTCCGCCGGCAGCCTCGGCACCGCCTGGTCGTCGATGATATTCGGCGAGAGGTCGTCCCACGTCGCCGCCCGCCAGCCTTCCGGGGCCGCACCGTCGGCGACCAGCCACTTGATCGCCTTCACGCGCAGTCGCGGGCTCGGCGCGTCGCGGCCGACGCGGAGGTCGCCGCTCTCCGGAAAGTCGAGCAGCACCAGAAGCGCCTGCCGCGGCCAGATCGTGTTCCATAAAAGCACGTTCCGCTCGAACCAGATTACCGCGACGTTATTAAACCGCACCGCGTAGTCGGTCAGCGGGTTGGTCCGTGTCGCCATGCTGTATACGAACCCGACGAGCAGATAGAGGCCGAGCGAGAGACCCAGGAACCAACCGCCGAGCTTTTTGAGCCGGCCCCAGTTGAAGACCTCGTTGACGGGCACCGTCCCGACGCGGGTGACGGCGTCGCCGATTGTCTGCTCGATCATCGCACGCGAGTAGCCCTGCTCGACGGCGCGGTCGAGGTCGGCGAGTTCGACGGCGGTGATCAGCCGGTCGCCGAGTTGTTCGGGGAAGCGGCGTTCCAGCACGAGCGCGAGCGCCGGCGGCCGGAACTCGACCATCAGCCGCCGGACGACTTTCACGGCGACGACCGCCAGCAACCCGAGCAGTAACACGAGCAGCAAGCCGCCGCGGACGCCCTTCGGCAACTCCTGCACCCAGTCGACGCGGAACGCCTTGAAGACGCCGAAGTCGAGCGCGAGCCCGATCCAGAACCACAGCGCCAGATAGATACCGACGACGGTCAGCCCTTCGAGCGTGACGTACCGCCGGATCGTCCCGCGGAGCCGCTCGAGCGGGTGCATGACGCCGGGCGCGGGGGCGCCGCGGGCGGCGGTTGTCGGGACTGGCGGTGCGCTGGCCATGGATGCTTTCAGCGGTAGTCAGGGCAGCAGGTCGGCGACGTTCAAGCGGCCGATTTCTTTTCCGTCGATAACGACGGCGACGGACGTTTCGGGCCCGTAGTCGTGGTGGTTTCGGTAATCCGGTTTGTCCGCCGGCCCTGTCGGGTCGGTGTAGACCTCGATCTGGCGATCAACCAAGTTGACAATCCAGTACACGGCGATAGAGGCGCGCGCGTAGGCGCGTTTTTTTCGGCTCCGATCGCGCCGCAGTGAATCGTCCGCCACTTCCACAATTAGGGCGACATCCTCCGGGCCAGGATGCCGACCGCCATATTCACGGCGACGCCCGCGCACGACGGTCAGGTCCGGTTCGGGCTCGCTGTCAATGGTGGTGACAGGATCCTGGACGTTAACGAACCAGCCTTTGGGCAGAATGGTCAGTAGCGCGTCCTGCGTAAGCCCGGTTGCCAACGTGTGCGGGGGGTGTTTTGTCATTTTCTGCAAAAGAAGACCTTCGACCAATTCCACGGCATCCTCGTCCGTCAAAATGCCTTCCCGCGCCATGGCGTGATATTGCTCGACTGTCAGTGTCCAAACACAGTCGTCCGGTACAGCGGTCGGCATGGGCCGCGTTGCGTTCAGTTGGAGTGGAACGACTGTCGTTAACATATTCGCTCCGTTGCTATGCAAGTCGCAACAGCTTTCGCGTCAGCCATTCGACCGACAACAGCCCGACGCCGATCATCAGCGCCCACGCGACCGTCTTCGGCTTGCCCTCTTCGGTGTTTCCGACCGAAGGGCCGTCGTCCCAGAGGTCGTCCACCGGACCGCGGTTGCGCTGCACTTTGCGCTCGGCCGTCACGCACGATGGGATGACGTCCGCGTTGGACAAGGTGAAGAACAACTTCGGCGAATCGGACTGCTCGGCCTTGTCTCCTTTGTCGGACGTCGACCGCGGACCGCGGAGCCGCTGCCGCAGGTCGTCGAGGACTCCCTTCTGCGTCAGCCTTGGGGCGACCTCGTCCAGATCGCCGGCCATCTGGAGGAGCGCGTTCGGGTCCGGGCGGGTGTTGTCCAGCTCGGGATTCGACTCTTTGACCGAGAACTTCCAGCGAAGAATGTCCGAACTGTTCGGGACAGGCAGCTCGAGCTTGTAGTCCCCCGGTTTGGTGACGACGAAGCGGGCCTGGAACCAGCCGGCCCAATCGCTTTGGCTCGGTTTCGGCGTCAGATCGACGGGCCGGCGGTCGGCGCCGTCCGTCGTGAGCACGGACAGCCGCGGCTTCGCCGATTTCGGCAGCGGTTCCAGACTAGGGCCGAACATTTGCGCCTCGACCCGCACCGGCGAGCCGGTCGTGAACTGCTTTCCCATGACGAGGATGCCGCGGCGAACCTGGCGCGTGCGGCTGCCGGCGCTGGCGTACCGCCCGAGCTTTGTCCAGAACCGCTCGTAGTAGACTTCGCGGTAACCACGCAAACGCCACAACTCGGAGGAGCCGAGGAACAAGACACGACCCTTGCCGAATTGCATCGAGACGATGAACGGCGCCTCCTTGCCGTCCGGCATCTTCGCCAGCGGGTCGGTGAAGGTGGCGATCACCGTCGCCCCGCCTTTGACCGACTTGACCGGGTAATAGCTGTAAAACCCGCGGCGCGGCGTGCCCTCGCCCTTGCCCTCCGACCCGTCGAAGAACTCGCGCCAGCCGGAGAGCAGGTCCTTCGATTCGTCGTCGAGCTTCAGAAACTCCATCTCCGGGTTGGCGCCGGAGAAGTTCAGCCGCCACGGCGTCTTGTTCGACCGCCGCGCCGGGCCGGTCACGAGCACGCTGTCGCCAGGCACGACGGGAAACAGGTCCATGAGCGGCTTGAGCCGGCCGGAGCCGTCGTCGCGGGCGAGTTGATAGGTGTTGACCGGCCCGGCGACGAGGATCAGTCCGCCCGCCTGGGTGTCCACCCACTTCTGCAAGAGCGCTAACTGCTCGCCGGTAAACTCCGACCAGTCCGGGTCGTACATGACGACGAGGTCGTATTGCGCGAGGTTGTAATACTTGTCCTCGGCCGCCTCGTTCGGATCGTCCTCGACCCGCAGCGTGGTCGGGAAGCGATTGAGGAATCGTTCCGGCTCGACGTCCTGCACCCCGCGGCCGTCGCGGCCCTCGTTCTGCAGGAAGATGCTGAGTTCCGCCCGTTTGGCGTCTTTCTCGCGAACGAACAGAGTGCGGACGAACTGATAGTCCTTCGACGGCCCGCTCGCGACCAGAAGCACCCGCAGCGCCTTCTTGATGATCGTCACCGTCGCCGGGTCGGTGACGTGTTCCTTGCCGGCGAACAGTTCCCGCTTATCCTTCGGCACGCGGACGACGAACTTCCACTCGCCTTCGACCAGTTCCTTCCGCCCGGTCCCTTCGCTCTTGAGTTCCGGCGGCAGTTGTTCCGAGTCGAGCGGGAACTCGGCCTGGGCGTGCGGCGGCTCGCCGGGCTGGAATTTGACCGTCGTCTCGAGCGTGTGCGTGGGCTTGTCGGCGTCGGGCGCATATAGGTCGAGGAAGACTTTCGCTTCTTGATCCGGCAACCCTTCACCGTCGATCTCGGCGCGGACGATGAACTTCTCGTCGGGCGGCGTCTGCTCGGGCGTCTGCACGTCGGTGACGCGGATGTTGACCGGCTGGCGGTCCTCCCCGACGAGCACGCTGAAAACGGGGATGCGCTCCTTGCGGGCGCGGGCCCGCAATTCGGCGATCGCGGCCTCGGAGCCCTGGTTCGAGCGGCCGTCGCTGACGAGCACGACCCCTTGAACCATGTTACTCGCTTCGCGGTTCAGCAGCGTCAGGAGCGACTCGCCGACATTGGTGCCGACCGTCAGTTGCCGGGCGACCTCGACGCGCTTGTCGAGCTTCGTCCGGTTAGCGTTCAACCGCGTCTTGTCTTCTTCATTGAGTCCTTCCGGCACGGTCTCGGCGACCGGCAGCTTGAGCCAGCCGAGCGCCCAGTCGGCCGTGCCGGGCTTGTCGGCTTCGAACGCGGGCGTCCGGCGAACGGCGTCCTGGCCCTCGACGCTCAGACCTTGTAGCACCCACGGCTTAAAGTCGAGCTTGAGCCAGCTCGCCCAGCGGTCGGCGTCCCAGTCGGCCGGCTTGCCCTGCTCGAAGACCTGCGGCTCTTCGTCGAGCCGGCCGCCGAAACGGTAGACGTAGACCGGGTTCTGCTCCTGCAAGCGGGCGAGGAAGTTCACCTGCTTGTCGGTCAGGAAGTTGATGACTTTTTCGAGCCGCGTCGCGGGTTTGCCGGGGGCGGAGCCGTCTTCGGGCAGGTCGTCCGAGACGTGTGCGACGCTCGGCGACACGTCGAGCAGCAGTAAGACGCGCGAGCGTTTCTCCGCCTTCTCCCAGGTCTGCCAGGCAGGCAACAGAAAGATGCCCGCGAGCAGCAGATAGACGGCCGCCCGCAGGGTGCCCAGAAAAACCGCCCACGGCCAGCGGATCGAGCGGGTGTCGCGCTTGTACATCCAGACGACGTACGCCAGCCCCAGCGCCAGCACCGGCACGAGGATGACCAGCCACAGGTACGGATTGATCTCCTTGCCGCCGATCTGGAAGGAATCGGACAAGCGGCGGAGGACGAACTCGGTCTGCAGGTCCGGTTGGTCTTGGTACATGCTCACTTTCAATCGTATCAGGAGACGGTCCGCGTCCCCAAATTCACGGCCGTGCTCATCTCCGCCCCGCTGAGGTGGTAGCTCAGCCGCACGGCCATCGCCTGTTCGGCGATCAGCACGAGCAACAGGAGCAAGAACAACCACGGCGACTCCGACAGGTCGCTGCGCCGCTCTTTGAGGATGTCGGCCAAGCCGGATCCCGGCGAATGCAGCCGGGCGCCGGGCGCGGTCGACTCGATGTCGTCGCGCGTCGCCCGCTGCAGGTTACCCTCGGCGGCGGTGTCGACGTTGAAGGCGTAGGAAATCTGCTCCGTCCTCGCCGGAGCGGCGGACGCGCCTTCGGTCTGCGGCGTCAGCTCGAACCGATAAACGCCCGGCTTCCGCGCTTCGGAGAACAGGAATGACAGCCGACTGCCTTGCACGACGCCGACTTGTTCGCGAAGGTCGATCGCGTTGGCGGCCTTCGGCGCGTCGTCGCCGGCGGGCATGTCCCCCTCGGGCACGAAGAACCGCCGCATGCGATTGGCGTAGCGGCCCGCGTCGAGAACGATTTCTAGCGGCGAACCGACGACCCGGTTGACGTCGGTCCCAGTGCTCGCGAGATACTTTTGCATCTCCAGCATCAGCATGACGTAGTACGGCCGACCAGGCCCGTTCGGGAAATCGTTCCAGGCGCTGCCGGCCGTCGTCAGGTAGGCGAGTACGCGACCCTTGCCGTAACGCTTGCCGACGAGGAGCGGGTCGCCGTAACGGACCGATTCCAGCAGGCGGGCGAACTTCTCGTTGAGGTCGGCATTCTCCGGCAGTTGCCAGAACTCGCGGAGGTTCGGCTTCTGCGGGTCCTTCGGGTCGCTCGTGTCGGTAAGGAGCGACTCGATCGCGTTGGCCAACTGGTAAAGCTGCTTGCCGGTGCCGAGCACCTCCTTGACGCGACGCTGATGGTTCTTCAGGAGTGTCGCGTACTTCTGGTACTTCGGGTTTTCGGTCGGCAACTGATTGATGAGCCGCTGGGCTTCGGCCGCGTAATCGTCGAGCGCGCGGTAGTTGGGGAGCGTGAACAGTTCCTCGGCCGTGCCCGGCGCGACGTTCCACCGCGCCCGCGGCACCGGGAAATAGC
>DATJGQ010000496.1:0-7807 GCA_035494815.1 Gemmataceae bacterium | reverse complement strand
TGACAAGGTGACAAGGTGACAAGGTGACAAGGTGACAAGGTGACAAAAACTCACGTCACCTTGTCACCTTGTCACCTTGTCATCTTCGCATGTCATGCGGCCAGCTCGGCCGCGGCTGGCGGGCGTTGAACTCGCCGCGGTCAGCCGTGCTGAGCACCTCCGCCTTGTAGCCGCCGCGGATTTTGTCGTAGATCGCGATCAGACCGAAAATGACGACCAACGCCATCGGCAAGAACGCGACCTTGCGGAACGCCTGGCGGGCGCCGACGATTTCCGCCGACTCGACCGACTTGGTCGTATCGCCCTCCGACGGCAGGTGCTGCCGGGCTTCGGGGTTCAGCTTGTCCGCGTTGGCCGGGTAGAGTTCCTTTGCCACCTCGGGCGGCACCCAAGACGGCACCTCGCCGTGCAGCACCAGCGGCACCTCTTTGCCTTCGACCGGGACGGACATCTGCTTCACTTCCGGCGACAGGGCGCTGACGGTGTACGAATCGTAGATCGCGCCCATCAGCGGCAGCGCCTGCGAGATCGCCAGATTGCCGACGCACCCCATCAGGCCGAGGACCAGCGCCCCACCCTTCGGGAACCGCTCCGCGGTGACGCCGAGCATCGTCGGCCAGTAGTAGGCGATCCCGAGTCCGAACACCGTGATCGCGGCGAACGCCACGTAGACGTTATCCGCGAAACTGAGCCAGTACAGGCCGGCGGCCGAGAGGATCGACGAGAAGAACATCATCCCGACCGGCGAGAACTTGTGCGCCAGCGGCCCCGCGAAGAACCGCAGGATGAACATCAACAGGCTGGTCCAAATGAGGAACAGCGTTCCGATCCCCTTCGCCCCGCCGAGCTTTTCCAGCGCGTCCGGACCGACCGTGCGGCTGAGGACCGACTCCTGCCATTGGTTCGTGCCCAATTCCGTGCTGGCCGTCAACAGCATGCAAAATGCCCAAATGATGAACATCGGCCGCAGCACTTCCACGAACATCCGCCCCGTCGAGACGTTCGCCTGCACCCGCTCGGTTTCCGGGAACGGCTGGCCGACGCTCAGCAGCCCGTAAAGCAGCAGCGGCACGAGCAGGAGGCCCATCTTGAATTGCCAGATCGGCAGGCCGGCGACGAGTTTGTCCATGCCGAGCTGCGCCGGGTCGATCGTATACTTGAAGAACTGGGCCGGCACGCCGAAGAGCGGGTTGACCAGGAACAGCGCGAGACAGCCGCTCAGGATCAGGCCACCGGGCCACCAGGCGTGCAGGACGTTGAGCTTATGCGTCTTCTGATCGGGGTAGAGCGTCGCGGCGAGCGGGTTGATCGACACTTCGACTAGGCCGTTGCCCGAGCCGACCAGGAAGGTGGAGAGCCAGAGTACCCAGAACGAGGTGTTGGTCCCCGCTTCCTTCGGTAAGAGCGGTACTTTCGCCGCGATGTTGCCGAGCCCCTCCATGGCCGAGTGCATGAAGCCCTGCAGGGCCAGTTCCTTGGCGAAGATCGTTCCGAGGATGCCGACCAGGTGACAGAGCCAGGCGAGGCCCAGCACGCGGCCCATGCCGAGCGAGTCGCACAGCGGTGAAAACACCAACATCGACGCGGCCATGCCGAGGAACGCGGCGCCCATCACGTCGCCGACGACCGTCTTGGTCAGTCCGAAGTCGGAGGCGAGCGGGTCGGAAATGTCGCCCCGGATCATGAACGAGAAGGCCGAAGTGATCAGGGCGAGGCAGCTGGCCAGGAAGAGACGACGCTGGTTGTGCATGACGGCCCGCGGGGTAAGAACGCCGAGCACCGGGGAATCGACCGCAGCAGGAACTGCTGTCGTACCATGCGACTCCGGGCCTGTCAAACCGCCGGCGGCAAAATCCCCGCGGTTTGACCGGTCTTATCAATCTTGCGCAAGCGGACGGGGAACGACCGTATGTTATCCGGCCGGACGGGGAAATGGGATACGGTGGCGGCCGGATTCTTCGGATAGAATGATTGTACAGCCCTTCGGGGCCCGCCCGGGAGACCGTCGATGGCCACTGTCCAGGAACCGACCCGCGCCGCGGGCCGCCACGAGTCGTTCGTCGCGGCGCAGATCGACCGGGCGACCCGCCGCATCCGCGGCCACGACGTCGGCATCGCCACCCTGGGCCTCGTCGCCGGCCTGTTGGCCTACACCCTCGGCATGATCCTGCTCGACCGCTGGCTGGTGCTGCCGGCGATCATTCGGCAAGCCGCTTGCGGCTTGGCGTTCGCCGCCGCCATCGCCTACGCCGCGATCATCCTGTCGGGCCCCTTCCGCCGCACGATCAACCCGTTCTACGCCGCCCGCCAGGTCGAGCGGACGATCCCCGGTGCGAAGAACAGCGTCGTCAACTGGTTGGACCTGCACGAAAGTAATCTGCCGCCCGCGATCCGGCAGGCGCTCAGCCACAAGGCCGCCAACGACCTCGACCACGCCGACATCGACGCGGCCGTGCGCGACCATCGCATGATCTGGCTCGGTTCGCTCGCGGGCGCGCTCGGGCTCGCGGCCCTGATCATGCTGCTGATTCTGCGACCGGGGCCGTTCTTCTCGCTGTTGGGCCGGAACCTCGCGCCGTTCGCGTTCACGACGACGGAGATCGCCAAGCAGACGCAGCTTGAGATCGTGCAACCGGCCGCCGGGGACGTGACCGTCAGCGTGCATCGCTCCGTCGAGTTCCGTGTCGCGGTCGGGGGGCGGGTCCCGTCGCCGGACGCGGCCGACGCGGTTCGCTTGCAATGGAAGTACAACCCGAGCGACCCGGTCTGGGAGGAGCAGCGGTTCGAGCCGACCGCCCGCGACCCGCGCGAGTTCGAGTTGCGCGTGCCGGCGGTCAAGGTCCAGAACGGCTTCGTCTACCGCGTGGCCGGCGGCGACGACCTGACGGCCGAGCATCGGGTCAGTGTCCGTTCGACGCCGCTGATCGAGAGCTTCGAGGTCACGTACCACTTTCGGCCGTACTTGCGGTTCGAGGACGTCTCCACCACAAACCCGAACCTCGAGGGGTTGCGCGGGACCGAAGTCACGCTGATCGCGACCACGAACCGCAATGTCCGCCTGGGCGGGCTGCACCTCATCGCCGGACAGTCTGCCAATCGCGATCCGGTGGCCGAACGCACCAAGCCGCCGGAAACCTTGTCGATTCCCGGGGAAATCTTGACGGAGAAGCCGAACGCGTTGCGGTTCCGCTTCACGCTCGAAAAGGACGCCCATTACACGATCACCTTCGCGGCGACCGACGGCGAGGAGAACGACCGCGACAACCTGACCCCGTTCCTGGTCAAGGTGCTCAGCGACCAGCCGCCGCAGGTCGACATCACTCGACCGTCGGCCGACCCGCTGCCCCTGAACGGAGCGTTGGAGGTCGAGGGCAAGGCGAGCGATGACTTCGGCCTCACCAAGATGCGGCTGTGCCTGCAAGCAAAGGACGACGCGAAAGCCGGGAAGGCGCAACCGCTCGCCGCCAAGCCGTACCGGCCGGAGAAGTCGTTCCAGTTCCCCGACGGCACCTTCCCGCGGGCACTCGATTACAAGGACTTCCTCAAGCTGGACGAACTCCGCACGCCGCTCGGCGCCCGCGTCGAGCCGAAGGCCGGCATGGTGATCGAATACTGGCTGGAGGCAGAGGACAACTGCGACTATCCGAAGGCGAACGTCGGCCGGTCGAAATCGCACACGGTGACGCTCGCCGCGACGCAGCAGCAGACCCCGCAAGAGAAGCAGGAGCAGGAGCAGCAAGTCCGCGACGCGAAATCCGCCCACGACCAGCAGCAGGACCAGGCTCACGAACAGGAAGCCGCCGGCAAGCAGCCGCAGAAACCGACGGGCGACCCGAATCAGGGCGCGAACAATCAACAGAAGCCCCAGGAGAACCCGGCGAACGCGGACCAGCAACAGCCGCCGCAACAGCCGCAGGACCCACTGGAGAAGAAGGCGGAGGAGATCAAGAAGAAGCTGGAACAACGCGACCAGCAACAGGGCGGCGGCGGGCAGGACGGTCAGCCGCAACAAGGCAACGAGCCGAAAGGTCAAAGCAAGGGCGCGCAGCCGAACGCCGGTGACGGGGCGAACGACCCGCAGAAGTCGCCGCCCGCCGAAGCGAGGGGCGATCCGAACGCCGCGCAGCCGCCGCAGCCCGGGGCCGAGCAAAAGGGCACGGGAAAGGACGAAGGCCAGAAGGATCAGCCGCCTAACCCCGGCGCGTCGAAACCGCAACCCAATCAGGGCGGCGCGGATCAACAGCCGCGGCCGAACCAGGGGCAAGGCGATCAAGGCTCGGCCAAGCCACAGCCACAAGGGGGCAGCGACAGCGCGGGACAAAGCAAACCGCAGCCGCAGCAAGGGCCCGAGCCCGGCGCGGCCAAGGACAATCAGCAGCCTGCCGCCCCGCAGCCGCAGCCGAATTCGGCGAAATCCGACGCGAACAAAGCCGGCGGTCCGAACGAGAAGACCAACCCGGCCGCCGGGTCACAAGACAAATCCGACACCAACACCAAACAGTCAGCGACCAAGGACAAACAGTCCGCGCCGAAGTCGCAACCGAATAACTCGGACGCGAACAAAGCCGGCGGCCCGAACGAGAAAGCGAACCCGTCGGGCGGGTCAAAGGACAAGAACGGCGCGGCAGGGAAGACCGGGCAGCAAAAGGACGGACCGCAGAAGAGCGTTAGTCAGAAGGACTCGGGCAACAAGCAGACCGCCGGCAAAGGGCAAACCGGCAACGAACAGCCGAATCAGGCGCCGAAGAATTCCGAGAGCAAGGACGCCCTGAAGGCTTCGAGCGGCGCCCAGAAAAACGGGGACCAGGGAAAAGCCGGCACGAAAGGGTCCGGGCAGAGTTCCCCGGGTCAGCCCGGCGCGGGGCAAGAACAGCCGATGACCTCGCCGGACCAGGCCGGCGATTCGAAGCCGGAACCGGGCGCCGCCAAAGGCCCCGACGCGAACGAAAAAGCCGTCGCCAAGGGTAATCCCGATTCCGGGTCGGGTGACGCGACCGGCCAACAGCAACCCGGCGCCGCCAAGCCCGACGCCCAAGGTCAGGCCCAACAGAAACCCGGCAGCAATTCGTCGCCCGACGCAAAGGGCGGCGCCGGCGAAAAAGGCAAAGCAGGGACCGCAGAAAAGAGCAAGACTGGCGCAGGCGAAAAGGGCAAGACTGGGGCCGGAGAAAAGGGTAACAGTCAATCCAAAGATGATGCTCGCAGTGCCGCCGAGGAGATCAGCAAGCTCGCGCAGGACCTAGCGAGCGGCGACCCAAAGGCGCGTGAGGACGCCCGCCGCCGCCTCGAAGAGCTCCGCGACGCGGCCCGCGATCCCCAGACTCGACAGGACGCGCAAGAAGCGCTGAAGCAGAATCAGAACGCCAACCCGCAACAGGGCCCGAAACCCGGCGATCAGGACACCGGCAAGACTCCCGGCGTTGGAGAGCCCACCCCGAAAGCCGGCGACCTCAACGGCCGGCCGCAAGCGGACGCGAAAGGTCCGGGCACTCCCAAGGCGGCGGGCAATCAGAAGCCGAGCAACCCCGACGCGCGCACGGGGGCTGGTCCGAAGTCATCGTCGAAATCGGGCCAGGATGAGGGCGCGCCGTCCCCCGGAGGGGCAGGCCGCGACCCCGCCCAGGCCGATCCGAATCAGAAGGAAGCCGGAAACGCCGGCACCGGCGCTCCCAGCGCCACTCGCCACTCGCCGGGCGATTCGTCCCCGGCCGGGCCCGCGGAGGGCGAGGGTTCGGCGCCGAACGCTGCCCACGCCAGCAAGTCCGGCGACCTGCAGCTCGAAGACTTCAAAAAGGTCGATAAGAAGCTGCTCGACGACATGAAGATGACGCCTCAGGAGTGGGACGCATTCCAGAAGGCGTACGCCGAACGGCTCAAGCAAAAGACCGCCCCGGGGGCGGGCGAAAACCAGCGCGGCGGAACCGCCGGCCGGTCAGCAGCGAACACCGGCCCGCGTCGCGTCCAGGGCGGCACCGACAAGCAAAATCCCCTCGAACGCGGCAGCATCATCCAGCCGCCGGCCGAATATCGTGACGGCTACCGCGGCTTCACCGAGGATCTGTCGAAGTCGCCACCGCCGAAGAAGGATCAGAAGTAACGTCGGGAGACGGGCGCGGCATTCTTTCAGCCTCGCAAGACCGCACGACCGCCGATCGTAGTCCATAATTGTGGCATCCGTTGCGCAGTCGTGAGGTTCGCCATGACTGATACCGCCGTCGCCGCCCCGATATTGTCGTGCGCCATTGGTCTCATGGGTGCCGTCGTCGCGGGGCTGTCGGTGTACTTCAACTACAAGGGGCGGCACAACCAAATCCGGCAGGTGGTCTACGGCAAGCAAATGGATGCCTACTTCGAGATCACCGAGGCGATGGGAAATCTCTACAACGCGGCCCAGAACATGCTCGCGCTGGGCAATCATCGGCTCAAGACGGAAGACGGCCGCCAGCAGTTCCGCACCGCCCTCCGCGACGAGCACGATGACTTCACCGGCAAAGTCAACCGCCTGCTGATCGTGCTGCCGTCGAAAGTTAAGGCGGCGCTCGACAATTTCAATGACACCTTAGTCGCCCTATGTGCCCCCGCCGAGGACCGGCCGGCCGGCGCCGAAGAGTCGGCCGATCCGGCCGCGGACCTGGGCCGGGCCTACGAGCGGGCGATCAATTGCATCCGCCATCACCTCGCGATCGATTCGCTGGTCCGCGGCATGCTGCGGGAGATGGGCATCGGCAACGAGTCGGTGATGCTGCAGCAGAACCGGGCGTACAAGGTCGGCCCGCTGGTTCCTGTGAGTCGGGCGACACGATAGCATCTCCGGCGTCTTTCAGAGCCGCGACCGTCAGGGAGCGGGCGCCCGGCCCCGCTCCCTGACGGTCGCGGCTCTGAAGGCCTTGCTTGTCTCCCTTTCTCCGCAGAGTTGCCCGCACCTCCGCCGCAGGGTATAACCGTCCCCAGTCCCGCCGCGCGTGACAGGTTTCGTCGACAGCCCACCAGCAGGACCCAGAACCGTGTCGGACCAGCGGTTGCGCATTCTCGCCATCGGCGCCCACCCGGACGATGCGGACATCAAGGCCGGCGGTACTGCCGCCCGCTGGTGTGACCTCGGGCATGTCGTCCACCTGGTCAGCGTCACCGACGGCCGCGCCGGCCATCACGAGATGGCCGGCCCGCGACTGGCGGAACGGCGGCGGGGCGAGGCGCAAGAGGCCGCTGCGGTCATCGGCGCGACCTACGAACTCCTCGACATCCCCGACGGCGAACTCGACGACCGGCTCGAATACCGCCAACGTGTCATCCGCCTGATCCGGACTTTTCGGCCGGACCTGATCGTCACTCACCGCTCGACCGACTATCACCCCGACCACCGTTTCACCGGGCTGCTCGTGCAGGACGCGTCGTACATGGTCACCGTGCCGGCCGTCTGTCCGGAAACGCCGCACCTGATGAAGACGCCCGTGATCCTGTACTTCTCCGACGGGTTTACGAAGCCGTGCCGGTTCGAGCCGCACGTCGTCGTCGATATCGACGAGACGTTCGACCGCATGCTCGGCATGCTCCACTGCCACCGGTCGCAGTTCTACGAATGGCTGCCGTACAATTTCGGAAATGCGGACGAGGTGCCCGCGGGCGACGACGCCCGGCGGGCGTGGCTCGCGGACCGCATGGGCCTGCGGAGTCGGCCGCTCGCCGACCGGTATCGCGATCTGCTTGTGCAGACGTACGGGCCGGAGCGCGGCGCGGCGGTCAAGTACATCGAAGCGTTCGAGGTGTCCGAATACGGGGCGCCGCTCGACGCCGCGGCGCGGGCGCG
>DATJGQ010000495.1:0-3627 GCA_035494815.1 Gemmataceae bacterium | reverse complement strand
GCCGCGGTGGCCCTGGAGAAGGCCCGCTTCCTGACCGGTCGCGGGGTCCCAGAGTTTGATCGATTGATCCCAACTCGCTGTGGCGAGGCGTTTGCCGTCGGGGGCGAAGGCGACGCCGGTGACCTCGCCCTCGTGGCCTTTGAGGACGTGCAGCGACTTGCCGCTGGCAACCTCCCAGATGCGGGCGGTCTTGTCGGCGCTGGCGGACGCAAGCAATTTCCCGTCGGGCGAGAAGGCGATGGCGGTCACGTCCTTTTCGTGGCCCGACAGCACGATCAACTGTTGGCCGCTGTGCACATTCCAGAGTTTGATCTGGCCGTCGCTCCCCGCGGTCGCGATGGTGCGCAGCGCGGTGATCGTGGACGGCCGCGGCTGACTGGGAACGGGTGCGACGACGTCGAGATCGACGAACGCCGTCTCCGGAGGAGCGTTGCCGGTGATGGCGAACGAACCGACGAGACTGCCGGTCGTCGGGTCCCAGAGCTTGACCGTTTGATCCCAACTCGACGATACCAGACTGAGTCCGTCGGGAGAGAAAGCCACGCCGGAGACTTCGCCGGTGTGGCCGCGGAGTTCGTGTTCGACCTGACAGGTGACGGCGTTCCAGAGCTTGAGCAGCTTGTCGCGGCCGGCGGTGGCGATCAGTCCGCCGTCGGGGGAGAAAGCGACGCCGCTAACGACGCCGTCGTGGGCGTTGAGGGCGGCCCATTCCTGGCGGCCGGCAACGTCCCAGAGCTTGACGACGCCGTTGCCGCCGGCGGAGGCGAGCGTCTGGCCGTTGGCGGAGAAGGCGACGGCATGGACTTCGCGATCGTGACCGCGAAGGGTCGCGACCTCGCGCGCGGAGTCGACATCCCAGAGACGGACGCTGCCGTCCTCGCTGCCGCTGGCGAGCGTCTGGCCGTTCGGCGCGAAGGCGAGCGTGGCGATGCCGTCGGCGTGGCCGGTCAGGTTGGCGCGTTCCCCGCCGGAGTCGACGTCCCAGAGTTTCACGGCGCCGTCCCAGCCGGCGCTGGCGAGCAGTTTGCCGCTCGGCGCAAAGGCGATGGCAGTGACGTCGCCGAGATGGCCGGCGAGCGTGGCGCGGGCGCGGCCGCTGGCGATGTCCCAGAGCCGGATCAGGTTGTCTTTGCCGGCGGACGCGAGCAGCTTGCCGCCGGGTGCGAAGGCGACGGCGTTGACCTGTGCCTGATGGCCGCGGAGGAGTAGGCGCTCCGTGCCGCTGGAGGCTTCCCAGACGACCACGAGTCCGTCGCCGCTACCGGCGGCGAGGAGGCGGCCATCGGGAGAGACGGCGACGGCGTAGAGGTGACCGTCGGGGCGCGCGAGGGGCGGTGGTTTTTCGCCCTTTCCTTCTGTAGCTGGGGTCACTGACTCCGGTGCGCTGTCCCTATGGGACACGGGGCCGGCCTCGGAGAGGCCAGCTACAGAAGACACGGGGCCGGCCTCCGAGAGCGGTTCAACCGAAGGCTCCGGACCGGCCTCCGCCTGGCTTCCCCTAGCGGGGCTCGCGGCCCCGGGAAGCGTCTCACCGGCCGACCCACTCTCGCCCAGATTGAGGTTGGCGACAGATGATGTCGGGGCGACGGGTGGCGGTAGTGCGGGCGACGCCGGGCTCACGTCGATCGGCCCCAGTAGGTCCCACAGGTCGTCGTCGTCCTCAGGCTCGACGGCCGTTGGCTTTCGGGCGGCTTCGAGATCGGCGGCGATCAGGTCGTCATCGAGGTTGAGCCCCAGCGGGTCGATCTCGATGTCGGTTTCGCTCGCTTCTGTCGGTCCGGGCAGCGGCGTGACTTGCAGCGCCGGCTCGACCGGCGGCAACTCGATCGGCGGAGGCGGTTCGCTGAGGTCCGGCAGAGTGACGTCAGTCGTCGCCTCGGGCGGACTCGGCCTAGGCGTCACGACGTCCGGCTCGGCGGGCGGCGGCTCGGCGACCGGCGGCGACTCAGGCTCCGAAACGACAGGGAGCTGTTCTTCATGGCGAGCGTCGGACCGTAAGGCCGACGTGGAAGCTCCAGGGACCTCCATCGCGGCTTCCCGGCCCGACGCGCGTCCCTCGTCACCGCTCGGCGCCGGCTCTGCCTCCTGAGCACTCGGCTCCGGCTCTTCGACCGCGGGCGCCATTCCGAGTTCCGCTGCGATGGCGCGAAAGGCCCGGGCGGCCCGGCTCGCCGGCAATTCCGTGACAACCGGCCGGCCCATTAGCGTCGCCTCGCCGACCGCCGGGTCGAAGGGAACGACCGGGGGCAGCACCGTCGGGCCGAGCAGCTTTCGCACCTGGGACTCGCACGCGCCGCCCGGCCGCTCGCCCGGTGGGAGCATCATCACGATGCCGCGCATGCGGGCGCGGGAGCCCGAGTCTTGCACTTCCTTGACGAACCGCAGCAATGCCGGCAGGCTGCGGACCGCCAGCGGCTCGCCCGGCAGCATGAGCAGGAACTCGTCGCAGGCGGCGAGCAGTTTCGCCGCGGGACTGAGGCCGGCGGGCCCGCCGGCGGCGGGGGCGTCGAGCACGGCCCAACGCCAGCGACTGCCGAAGGCGTCGGTCTGCAGCGCCTTGAGCAGGTTGTCCAGGTTCGCGGCACTCTTACGGCCCGTGCTGCCGGCCGGGATGACGTCGAGGTTGGGCAGTACGCCTTTGAGCAGCACCGCGTCGCTGGCGGCGCCGAGGTCGCGGAGCGGCGTGCGGTCGGGGAAGTTCGCGAGGTTCAACGCGGCGGCGACGCAGCCGAGCGGATCGGCATCGACGAGCAGCGTGGGGGCGCCGGCGCGGGCGGCGACGGCGGCGAGGTTGATCGCCGTCGTCGTCTTGCCGGCACCCCCGGCTTGGCCCGCGATCAGGAGTTTGTGCACGGCTCACACTCCCCCGCCGGCCGCGGACGCCACCCCGCTGTACCGCCGAATATGACCGGCCAGTCTTTCGGCCAGCACCCCGAACGCCGACGCCGCGGGGCCTTCGGGAAGGTCGCCGCCGGGCGATAGCGGCCAGTCGCGCAGGGCCGGGTCATCCGGGATGGCCGGGTCCAATAAGAGCGGGCCGTGCATGTGTCGCAACTTCTCGACAATCGGCGGCTGCAGCGAATCGCGTTCGTTATAAAGGCCGACCAGGACGCCCAGCAGCTCGAGCAGTGGGTTGTCGGCGCGGGCGGACTCGAGAACGGCGGCGGCCGCGGGGACCGTCCGCAGCGACAGCGGGTCGGCACGCACGGTCAGAATAATCGTCGTCGCCCGTTGTAAGACCGGTCGCGCCGCAGGTGATAACAACGCAGGGCAATCGACGACGATCAGGTCGGCGTCATACCCGGGGTCGCGAGGGCGGGGCATGGTCACGGCGTAGCGGACGTTCGGCCAAGGACAACTGCCGTCCGCCAGCGCGACCAGGCCGGCGGCGCGGACCGGATCGACGTCCGCGAGCGTCACGCGGATGCCCGACCGGCTCCAAAGCCAGGCCAACGCGAGCGCCGTGGTGGTCCGGCCCGTGCCGCCCTTGTGACTGCCGATGGCCAGGATGTAAGGGTCTTTCGGCACGCTGCTTTTCCCAATGAAACACGACACATGGGCAAGTCTAGCAGACGAATTCCGGCCGGGGCGCGTGACTTTTTCGGCGAGCGTCGAGGCGTAAGCCCG
>DATJGQ010000494.1:0-3645 GCA_035494815.1 Gemmataceae bacterium | reverse complement strand
AGGTGTCCCTCTGGCCCCAGTTCCGTTGAACACCACCGTCAGCTTCGGTGCCAACTTCACCGATGCCGACGTGGCGGATACACACACCGCCCTCTGGAACTGGGGCGACAGCACCACTTCGGCCGCCGCCGTCACGGAAGTGAACGGCTCCGGTACGGTGACCGGCAGCCACACCTACACGGTCAGCGGCGTCTATACCGTCGCGCTGACGGTGACCGACAACCCCGGCGCCTCGGGCCAATCAGTTTTCCGATTCGTCGTTGTCTACGACCCCATCGGCGGCTTTGTTACCGGCGGCGGCTGGATCAACTCGCCGGTAGGCGCTTACACGGCCAACCCGTCATTGACGGGGAAGGCCAACTTCGGGTTTGAATCCCGCTACCAGAACGGCAACTCCGTCCCGACCGGCAATACCGAGTTCCAGGTCAAGGTGGGCAACTTGAACTTCAAGAGCGTGAGCTATGAATGGCTCGTCATGTCTGGTGCCAAGGCGCGTTTCCGCGGAACAGGCACAGTTAACGGCTCCGGCACCTATGGCTTCGAGCTGACCGCGTGGGACGGCCAAGCGAACGGGGGCGGTGGGACGGACCGATTCCGCATCAAGATCTGGAACGCCAACCAGGGCAATGGCGTCGTCTATGACAGCATGATGGGCGCCCCCGACGGCGCCGATCCGACGACGACGCTGGGCGGCGGCAGCATTGTCATCCACAAGTTGGACCCGCTGCTGGCCGCGGGCGGTCCCCGCTCCCTGACGGTCGCGGCTCCGACTCCTCGACTGACCGCAGCATCGCTGCAGCGGATCGTCGCCGCGGCGATCGATCGCTGGGCCGCCGCGGGGTTGGACGCCATTCGTTTGGGCGTCATGCGGAACGCGACCTTCACGATCGACGACCTGGGCGAGTCCTACCTCGGGCTGGCTGACGCAGACACGCACGGCATCCGTATCGACGACGACGCGGCTGGCAACGGGTGGTTCGTGGACCCGACGCCGAACGACGACTCGGAATTCACCCGCGTCAGCGGCAGAAGCGTCCGTGGGCGAATGGACTTGCTGTCGGTGGTCGCGCACGAGCTCGGTCACCTGGTCGGTCTGGACGACAAACGTGACGCGTCCCATGTGGCCGACGTAATGGGCGACACACTGGCGACAGGCACGCGACGGTTACCCACTTCGGCGGACGTCGGGCAGCAGCCGATTGCCGCGACGCCTACGCTGCCATCTGCTCCATGGGCTCGCCACCGGCTGGGCCGTCGGCGATGACGGGGCGGCGGGAGCAGACTGTGGGGCGGCACCACCACCAGAGCCGTCCCGTCTTCGAGGGTGTGTGCCCGGAGATGTAAGCGTACGCAATCTCATGCCACGGTTCTTTCTCAAAAAAGGGGGGTTTGCGATGACACGTGCAGCGATGCTTGGACTGGCCGCGTTTGCAGTGATCCCTTGCGCAGTGGCCCGAGCCGAGGACAAGCCTGGAATCCAACGATTCCCGGAAACCCGGTCGCTCAATGCCAAATTCCCGAGCGCGCATCAATACGTCATGGAGGTCTGGTACTCCAAAAACGACAAACCGGCGACATTCAGCGCCAAGGTCTACGATGTGAGTATCGCCGGGGATTACAACCGAAAGGCTTGGGAAGATTTCCGGACCAAGACGAACGCCGAGGGGTCCGTTTGGGAGTCGCGGAAGATCGAGTTCACTACGCGCACCGGCGTCCCGGAGACAGAGCGCGAGCAGATCATGGCTCGTTTCAAGACGGAGAAGGAGCAGATCGTCATGCCGGTGCTCGGTAACGTGACACTGCCGCCCCTTCAGGTTGGCCAACCGCAAGGCGGCGACAAGAAGGGCGACGCCTCCAAGCCGAAGCTCGAATTCGACGAGTCGGCACAGAAAGGGGCAAACCTTGAGGGGACGACGTGGAGCGGCAAATATACCAACGGCTATAGAGACATTTCTGACGGATGGCCTTTCAAGATCGAATTCTTGGAGAAAGGGCAATTCAAATCAATCAACCGTGATTTTGACAAACGGGAAGGCACGTACATCGAGTCCGGGAACAAGATCACCACCACCGAAACCGATGGCACTGTAGTGGATTTCGTTCGTAATGGGGACAGCATGACCGGTGCTGGACGAGGGGACTCTAAGTTTCGGGTCAATCTGAAGAAGCAATAAGGAAAGGGCGCAGCCGGGTCGGTTGGTGATCGGACCGTCCGCGGCATTTCGCCGAACGCCTTCGCGGCGTGATCAGCCATCCGGACGCGGAGCCCGCAACCGGCATATCGGCGCATCGCCGTGACCGGCTGCCCTCGGCACAATGCGCTATCACGTCCCCTTCGTGTGCGGATGCCCAACCGGGCGGTGCCGAGAAACGGCGCCGCGCGGGCAGAGCCGTTCGGCGCGGGCTGTCGCGCGGTCCAACGAAACGACGTCACTCCGGCCATTCGGTCAAGTGGTTTCGTAGCTGACCCAATAGTGAGCCTTCCCCCAGGTTACGTTCAGCCTTTTCGATCGGGGCGCGAAGACTCGGCGGAGTTCGTCCTCCGCGAAGACGTTGTCGATGATCTCATATTGCGACCCGTCCGGTTGTTGGCGCACGCCGTATAAGTCCGCGCCGCCCGGCTTCGTGTAGAGCTGCGCCCGCCACTCGTCGCTCAGATGAATCATGCCGATGAAGACCCGGGCCCCGCGGCCGAGCTTGTTGTGCAGGGCGTCCAGAAATTCGTCATGACGCGCCCGGGGAACGTGCTCGAACCAATTCATTGCCAGCGCGCCGTCAAACTTCCCAGGGGCGTTCGCCAGCGCGTAAGCATCGAGCCGCAGGAACCGCAGCCGCCCCCGTGGGAATCGCTTGGCCGTCCGGGCCAGTCTCCGAGCGCGGGCCAGCATTCGCGGTGAGGCGTCCGTGGCGAGTACGTGCTCGGTGACGTCCGCGAGGTACCGGGTCCACACGCCCGTTCCGCAGGCGACTTCGAGGACGCGGCGGCCCCGCAACGCCCGACGCTGGGCGTGCACTACCTCCCGCCGCCAATGACCGGGCTGGGCCACTTGCCGGTCGTACTCACGGGCCATTTTCGCCGCCCCGTTCAGGTGAACGTGGTTGTCCGGGTGGTCGTAGTAGGCGAACAGGCCCTCGCTGTACTTGGCGTCATCCGCGGGCCGCGGCTCGGGCGGCGCGTTCGCGGCATGGAACACGGCGGGCATCGGCCGGACCTCGTCCGGCTCCGGGTCTTGGGCGAACTGGACCGCCTGGATTTCGGGCAGCCCGAGGACCCAGGCTTTGGCGAGGCGGTGCATCCCGTCCATGACGTGGCCCGTCGCCGAGAGGATGATGGGCCGATCGAATTGGGCCGCGTAAATCCGTTTGGCGTGGTCCGCCACGCGGCGGCAGGTCGGCTCGGTCCCGGTCAGGCCGCCGAAGCCGTTCAGGCCGCCGAACCAATGCACCTCGTCGAGGCACCGGATACTGTTCACGGGCACCGTGCGTACGGGAAGCTTGCCGGCCAGCTCCCAAAGCCGCTCGACGTTCCAAACGTATAGGGAGCCGTCGATAGGTCCAAACGCCCACGTTGCCATCGCGCATCTCCCACAAATGACATCGGCGAGTCGGAAGACTCCCTGATGCGGATAAGGATCGAGAGGTGGG
>DATJGQ010000493.1:0-2859 GCA_035494815.1 Gemmataceae bacterium | reverse complement strand
GCCGATACCGCGGACCTGTTTGCCGTGGCGGGTATTGAACTCCTTGAGGAAATGCGCGGTCAGGAGCGGGATGTCCTCGCGGCGTTCGCGGAGGGCGGGCAGCTTCACCGTGCCGACCTTGAGGCGAAAGTAGAGGTCGCGGCGGAACTTGCCCTCGCTGATCATCACTTCCAGGTCCCGATTGGTCGCGGAGATCAGGCGGACGTCCACCTTGATCGGGTCGTTCGAGCCGATGCGGAAGACTTCGCCGTTTTCCAGAACCCGGAGGAGCTTCGCCTGCAGGGTGAGCGGCATGTCGCCGACCTCGTCGAGGAAGAGCGTGCCGCCGTTGGCATGTTCGAAGCGGCCTTTGCGGAGACGGTCGGCGCCGGTAAACGCTCCGGGCTCATGGCCGAAGAGTTCGTCGTCGAGCAGGTTCTCGTTCAGGGCGGTGCAGTTCATCGCGACGAACGGCTTATTTTTCCAGGGGCTGTTGGCATGCAGCGCCTTGGCGGCGAGTTCCTTGCCGGTGCCGCTCTCGCCGAGGAGAAGGACGGTCGCCCGGGTCGGCGCGTACGCTTTCAGCCGGGCGATGACGTCGTGCATCTTCGGGCTGTTGCCGACGACGCCTTCGAAGCCGAACTTTTCGTCGAGCTGGCGGCGGAGGTCGCGGTTGGCTCTCGTGAGTCGGGTGCGTTCGGAGGCGCGCTGCACGATCGCCCGCAGCTCGGCCATGTCAAGCGGCTTGACGAGGTAGTGCACGGCGCCGAGCTTGATCGCCTCGACGGCGGTTCGCACGTCGCCGTAGCCGGTGACGACGATGACCTCGGCCTCGGGCTGTTCCTCGCGGACCTTGCGGACGATCGCGAGGCCGTCGAGGTCGGCCATGCGGAGATCCGTGAGGACGACGTCGAACTCGTCGCGGTCGATGAGCTTCGCCCCGGCGGTGCCGCTGGTCGCGACCGTGCAGGAGTAGCCGACGCGCTGGAGCACCTCGGCGACCGTCTCGGCGTGGTTGCGGTCGTCGTCCACGATCAGGACGCGGCAAGCGTCCGGCGTGAGGTCGGGGGCCGGTTCGGTGGCGGCGCGGGTCGGCATGGTTCGAGTCGGCTGGAGATTTCTGTACAGGATAGTGACGACTGCCAGAATGGCACGTCGCATAGCCGCAAGCGGCTTTCCCTGAAGTCCCCCGCTTCCCCATCCGATGAAAAGACTGGTCAATTCCGGCCGCAGGACGCGACCGGTCCGACCACGCACAGGGGGCGCACGGATGAGCGACACCCGCGTTCTTCTCCAGCGAATCACGGCGCTGCGGCAGCGACTTAACCAGGCGCAAGGGATGCTGCAAGAGGCCGGCGCCGCCGCAGCGCATCTTCTGGCGGCGCCAAAGTCGCCCAACCTGACCGAGAAACTCGAAGAGCAGGTCACCGCCGGCGCCCGCGTGCAAGCCCTCCTCGACGGTTCGCTGCGGCAGATCGCGGGCGTGCTCGACGGCGAGGACGGCGTCCGCCCGACGCAACTGACGACCCGAGTCCGTCGCCTCCTCGAGCGCGGCCGCGATCTGGTCCAGCGCTTGCGATCGCTCGCCGAGGACCCGGCGATGTCCGACGACATGGACGACCCGCTGGTTCAGTGCGTCCGTTCGGCGACGGCGATGCTCGAAAGCAGCATGCGGTTCGTGCAGGCGTTCCCGGACGCGCCGAGTGCCCAACTCCGCCTCAGCGAAGGGCTCGACGGCATTCTCGCGGCGATCGCGGATCGCATCGGCGGGGTCGCCGCGGCGGTCATCCAGCGGCGGCAAGACGGTGACCGGATCGATACGCTCGCCCAGTTGCTCGCGGGCCTGGCGGCGGGTTCGTCGCGGACGTTGGACCCGTTCACGGCGTTGGCGGAAGCGGTCGTCGCCGACGCACGACAAGGCAAGCCGATGCGGCTGTTAGACGCGGGCCCGGCGAAGGCCGAAAGTGGCTGGCTGGCCCGCCACGCCGCCGCCCACAGTCTGACGGTGGCCCAGGTCGTCGCCCGCCTGGTCCGTCACGACTCGGAGACGCCGCGGCTGGGCATGTTGCCGGTCCTCGCCGCGCTGTTGCATGACGCGGGCATGGTCACGCTGGACCCGGAGGCGGTCGCCCATCCGGACCCGCTCTCCGACGCCCAGCGACGGATCGTCGAACGACACCCACAGGCCGGGGCCGAACTGGTCGCGCGGCACATCGCCAACGCGGGGGCGTTGCCCGAACACATTCGCACCCACCACGAGCGGCTCGACGGGTCCGGCTATCCCGCGGGGTTGCGGGCGCAGCAGATCGGCCCGCTCGCGCGGCTGCTGGCGGTCGCCGACGTGTACGCCGCGCTCAGTTGCGAACGCCTCCACCGGCACGCCGTCGACCCGCGGACCGCGCTCACCGACACGCTGATGCTCGCCGAACGCGGGGCGCTCGATCGGGCCTGGGCGGAGCGGCTGCTGAATCTCTCCTTCTACCCGGTGGGCACGGTCGTCGAGTTGACGGACGGCAGCATCGGCCGGGTGATGGCGACGCACCTGCCGCGCGGCGACGTGCAGACGCCCGCCCGCCCCGTCGTCGCGCTCGTCAAAGACCCGCAAGGCCACTGGCTGCCGACGCCTCAGGCGCTCGACCTGTCTGAAGCGGAAGGCCGGGCGGTGGTCCGCGCGTTGCCGGCCCGCCAGCGGCGGAAGTTGCTAGGTGAGCGGTATCCGCAGTGGGCGGCGTGAAATGATGACAAGGCGACACGGTGACACGGTGACAAGGTGAACCGACCGGTCGGCTTGTCATTACTCGTTCCCTAGCTCTGCTAGGGAATGCAAGGGTGCGAAGCTCCGCTTCGCGGCTTCTTCTGTAGCTGGCCTCTGTGAGGCCG
>DATJGQ010000492.1:0-11046 GCA_035494815.1 Gemmataceae bacterium | reverse complement strand
AGCGCTGGCCAGCGCTCCCCTCGAAGACTCGGGTCGCGGCGGAACGGCCATCGGCCGGCGGGATCTACTGGGCGGTGACCTGGAAGCCCCGGCGCTGGAACTGATCAGAGTCGCCAAAGAGTTGAACAAGCTTCCGGAGCTGCTGTCCAAGGTCGAGTCCGCCGACGCCAAGGTCGACCCGCGCGGCCGCCTCGCGATGCTCGCGATCGTGCACGCCGCCCTCGGCAACGACCCGGCCGCGACCGACGCGCTCAAGCAGCTCAAACCGCTCGCCGAGAAACTGCCCTTCGACGCGCCGACCTGGCGCCGCTGGCCGGAACTCGTCGCCGCCGCCGGGGCGCTCTCGCGCCCGGCCTGCGCCGCCGTCACCGCGGAACTGCTCGACGTGCCCGTCAGGCAGGGCCGCGCCGTCGTCGCCTCGAAGTTCCCGTTGCCCAAGGCCGAAGACTCCCTGCTCACCGCCCACGCCCTCCGCGGCCGAGCGGCCCAACCCGCGGCGAGATTCGGCAAGGACCCCGGCCTGGCGTTCTGGGCGCCCGTCACTCACCTGACCGCCGCCACCGCCGGGCTTGGCCGGCCCAAACCGCTCTGGGTCGCCGCCGACAATGGCGTGACACACTACCCCGGCCACGCCGTGGACGCTCTCTATTTCCGCTCCCCCCTCCGCGGCGAGTTCGACGTCCAGGCCGAGTTGACCACCTTCGACTGGCGGGAGGCGTATCTCGGCTACGGCGCCGCCCGCTTCGAGGTCAAGCACGACCGCAAGAGCTTTGACATGTACGCGATCGCCCACAAACTCCGCACCGGCAAGATCGACCCGCCGCTGCCGGAACTCGGCGAGTGGTACAAGTACCGGCTCGTGATCAAGGACGGATCGTGGAAGGCGTTCATCAACGACCGCGAAGTCTGCGAGGAACCGCTCCCCGCCGACGCCGACCCGTGGCTGGTGCTCTCCACGCACGCGGGCAACACCGCCGGTTTCCGAAACGTCAGGATCATCGGCACGCCGACGATCCCCGAATGGATCGACCTGCTCGGCACGACCGCCCTCGCGAGTTGGCAGTCGTATGCCGGCGAGGTGGTCGGCAGCGAAAACGGCTCCTGGAACCGCCGCGGCGAGGAACTCAACGGCATCGGCCTCTATCAGGCCCAATACGCGTGGTACCTCAGCAAGAAACCGCCGCGGACGTGGACCGAGCGGGCCCTCTTCTACCACCGCCCGATGCTCGAAGACGGCACGATCGAGTACGAGTTCTACTACGAGCCCGAGAAGACGCTCGTACACCCGGCGCTGGACCGCCTGTGCCTGTTGCTGGACCCGAAGGGCGTCCGCGTGCACCGGCTCACCGACGGCCCCAACGAGCGGACTGACTTGAAGCCGGATAACTCCACGACCGAACCGGCGAACCGCCGCGGCCCCGCCGAACTGCCACTGAAGCCGAAGTCATGGAACAAAGTCGCGCTTTCATTGGCGGGCGATACGCTGACGCTGAAGTTGAACGACGTCGAGATTTACCAGCGCCCGGTCGATGCCGGCAACCAGCGGACGTTCGGCTTCTTCCACTACGCGGACGAGACGACCGCCCGTGTCCGCAACGTCGTGTACAAAGGCCACTGGCCGAAGACGCTGCCGAAGGACGACGAGATGTTCCGGTAAAGTCCCGCAGCGTTTTCTCTTTTCCCTCTCCCCCCGGCTTTGCGGGTGAGGCGGTGCTGCTCCGGCGCCTTCTCGGCCCTTGCGAGTCGGGCCGTGGCTTCGCCCAGGACCGCCTTCGCCTCCTCGACGCGGAGCCGGGCCGCCCGGTCGTCCAGACGGAGCAACGGGGACCGGCCGTGACGGTGTCATTCTCCTTAACCAAAACGTCTTGCACCCGGCCGGCCTGGCTGGGGTTCAGGCTCGTGATCACCCCTTCGAGGTCGGCGTATCCGAAACGTGTTCCCAGTCGAGGGCGCTGGTCGGCTCGTCGGCGCGACCTCGCCGACGGCGAAAGTGATATGCCGGTGGACGACGTGGCCGATGGCTGCGGGACAATCAGGCGTTCTTTTTCTGGGTGGGACTGAGGAGAGTTCGCGTGACTTGCGGTGCCGCATATACCGAATACCAGAAAAAGGTACTCGAGCGTCTGTTGCCGTTCGTATGGTAAAAGGCCGGGATCGCGAGGAACGTCATGGCGATCAAAGTGGCAGGCCTGGCCCCGCTGGTTCAAGTCTTCGACATGCCGACGTCGATCGCGTTCTATCGCGACACGCTCGGCTTCACGGTCGCGGCCACGTCCGAGCCGGGGGACGACTGCGATTGGGCGCTCCTGAAGCTCGACGGGACCGAACTCATGCTCAATACCGCGTACGAAAAGGAGCACCGGCCCGCGACGCCGGACGCCGCGCGACTTGCGGCGCATGAGGATACCGCCCTGTATTTTGGTTGCCCTGACGTCGACGGCGCTTATTCCCATCTGCGGGCGATGGGGATCGCCGCGGAGCCGCCGACGGTCGCGCCGTACGGCATGAAACAGCTTTATCTGAAGGACCCCGACGGTTACGTCATCTGCTTTCAATGGCCGGCCTGACGGTGACGGCAAGCACCGGGTTGCGGGAGAAATGCCATGGCCAATGCCAAGGAAGAAGCGCTGCTGCGGGCGGCGCAATCCGGCTCGGCGGCGAAAGTCAAACAACTGCTCGCCGGCGGGGCGCCGATCGAGGCCCGGGACGTCAACCGCAAGACCCCGGTCATGCTGGCGGCCGAGGGCGGGCACGTCGAAGCGTTCCGCGTGCTCGTCGACGCCGGCGCCGACCTGCACGCGACGGCGGCCCGCCAACTCGACCTGCTCGAAGTCGCCGCCCGCAGCGGAAACCTCGAGATCGTGCGGCTTCTTCTCGAACGCGGACTGCCCGTCAACGGCCACTGGAAACCCGTCAACGACGCGATCCGCAAGATCGGCCACGACACGCCGCTCATCCAGGCCGTGGACAACGCGGAAGTCGAGGTCACGCGGCTTCTCCTCGAGGCCGGGGCGGACCGGAACGCGAAGTACCAGGGGCGGACGGCCCTGCAATTGGCGAAGGAACGGTTCCGGGACCCCGACTTCGACGAACAGAAGAACGAGTATCAGGCGATCGTCGCATTGTTGGGCGAAGAGCCGGCGAATGGCGATTCGCCGGCGAAATCGGAACAGGACGAGGTGAAGCAGTTCGCCAAGAACGCCCGCCGGCCCGAGTATGTCCAGTTGCGCAAGTTGCTCGCCGGGCGGTGCGGCGAAGCGCGCTCCTGGTCGCCGGCGCCGGACCACGGCGCCCCTGCGACCAGTGTGGTCGCGTTCGCGATCGCCGAATGCAAACGGCAGCAGGCGATTGACGACCTCCAGGAAGAGGCCCGCAAGGCCGGCTGTCAGCTCGTCCTCGGTGAGCCCTGGACGGCCGGAGAGGACGCGGCCCTCGTCCTGTTCCCGACCGATAACAAACTCGCCGTCATCGCGGCTGTCGGCACGGAGGGCGCCAACTATGACGTGTCGACGCCGAACATCATCGCCTGGCTCGCGACGCTGGACGAAGAAAACCCGTTCCAACTGACCTATTGCGACCACGAGTCGGTCGGCGGCACGTTTCTCCGTCCGGTCAAGGCGGTGAAAAAACTCGCGGAGCGCATGGTCCAGATCTGTCCGAGCTGCCTGGACGACGGGCCAGAAGACGCCGAGGAGTTGGCGCTGGAGCTGAAGAAGCGGAAGTCGTTTTTTCTTCGGTGGGATTAGGAAACTTAGACGACGGGGCCGAGGCCGTGAAAGCAGGGGGCTTACCCGCGACGATCGACGACTATATCGCGTCGCGCCCGCCGGCGGTCCGGCCGATCCTGAAGAAGATTCGGGCGACCGTCCGAAAGGCGGCGCCAGAGAGTATCGAGAAGATCAGTTACCGGATGCCGGCATTTTTCCAGAACGGCGTCCTGATCTACTTCGCCGCGTTCAATCATCACATCGGCCTCTTTCCGCCGGTGCGCGGCGACGAAAAGCTCATGAAGGACGTGGCCCGGTATCAGGGACCGAAAGGCAACCTGCAGCTTCCCCTCGACGAACCGATCCCGTACGGCTTGATCAGCCGAATCGTGAAGGCGCGAATGAAGAAACAGCAGGCGCGGACGTCAAAAAAGCGCGGTACGAAAAAGCGATAAGGATCGCCCCGAGGATGGAGTACACGGATGCGCTTTGCCCGCTGGGTCTTTCGGCTGGCCGGCATCTACGGGCTGATTGTGCTCTTGCCGCAGTACTTTCTCGAAGAGCGGATCGGCCGTGACGACCCGCCGCCCATTACGCACCCGGAACACTTCTACGCATTTCTCGGTGTGGCGGTCGCGTGGCAAGTCGCGTTCCTCGTGATCGCGCAAGACCCAATCCGATATCGACCGATCATGATTCCCGCGATCCTCGAGAAGGCCGGGTTCGCGATCGCCGCGCCGGTGTTGTTCGCGCTGCACCGGGCGTCCGGCGTGGTGCTGGGTTTCGGGACGATGGATCTGGTGTTGGGAATTCTCTTCCTTGCGGCGTTTCGACAGACGTCGCCGACGACCGAATAGGACCCGAAGTGGAAACTGGACGAATGCCGATTCGGCGGGCTCGGAAACAGACGGATCGGACTTCGAGCGCGGGCCAAGTTGGATGAGATACTGCTATGGGATGGTTTGACAGATTTCGCGGTAACAGGCCGACGCCCACCGGCAACTTTGCGATCCGCGAGTCGTCGCTCGGAATGCTCCTCCGCGGGACGCTGCTCAGGACGCTCGTCGCGAGCCCGGACGCGCGGCGGACGGCCTATGTCGTTCGTACGGACGCCCGATGGTTCGTCGTCGTCGACGGCCGACCGTCCCCGAAAGAGTACGACCTGCCGATCCCGTTCGACCTGCCGATGCCTTTCGCCGACATCAGTCCGGACAAGCAAGACAAGATCTTGAACGTCCTGAATGAGAACTTTGAGGTTCAAGACGAGTTCGTCAGCAGAGTATTCGGCAAGCCGGTTTTCAGCCCCGATAGCCGCCGCCTGGCATATGTCGCTTATCGGAACGCCCCGCAAGAGATCTTCCGACACTTGCCGCCGTTTCGTGTACCCGTCAAACACTTCCTGGTCGTGGATGGCAGCGAAGGCGAGGAATACGACCGGATCGTGCACGGCAGCGTTGTGTTCAGTCCGGACAGCAGCCGCATCGCTTGCGCCGCTGAAAGGCATGGCAAGTTTCGCGTCGTGGTGGACGGCCGTGAGGGCCGACAGTTTGACGACAACTATAACCCGGTGTTCAGCCCCGACGGCCGGCATGTGGCGCACGTGGGCGGAACGGTCGGCAGCCGGTCGGCCGTGGTCGATGACGAAATCATCAGCGGCAAGTACCCGGACGTCGGCGGCGGGACGGGCGTCGTCTTTAGCCCCGACGGCCGGCGACTGGCCTTCGCCGCGGTGATGGCTCCGGACAAGGAGTTGATTGTCATCGACGGCAAAGAAGAGCCGGCCTACACGAACGTCGGCAAACTGTACTTCAGCCCGGACAGCCGGCGCGTGGTCTACACGGCGTGGCGGGGCAAGCAGGCGTTCGCGGTCGTCGATGGCGTGCCGCAGAAGACTTATGACATGATCGGCTATCCCACACAGCCGTTCAGCCCCGACAGCCGGCGGCTCACCTACCTGGCCGCGCGGGGCAGTAAGAAGATGGTCGTCGTGGACGGCAAGGAAGAGGGATCGTACGAGGAGGTTCCCTGGCTGTGGTTCAGTCCCGATAGCCGGCGCGTGGCCTATCGGGCCCGGCGCGGCGGCAAAGAGTTCGCCGTCGTCGACGGGCGAGAGGGCGCGCACTACGACATGGTCTTCGCGCCGACCTTCAGCCCCGACAGCCGTCGGGTCGCTCATTTCGCCGAGCGTGCGGGGCGGACATTCGTCGTCGTGGACGGGTTAGAGGGGCGAGACAAGGAGTATAGCTTCTGCGTGTGCCAGGCGGTCTTTGACGGCCCTAACCGTTTTCACACGGTCGCCGCCCGCGCCGACAACCGCGGGACCGAGCTGCTCCAGGTCGAAGTGGAGCTCCCCGAAACTCCCTCCGCCTCGCTCATGTGACATCGAAAACCATCTCACGCGTCCAGATTCGCTGTTCGCATCGCTTCTAAGTCCGAATGCGAACTCCATTTACGATTTGTGCTATTGTTTGTTAGCGGTCTGCGCATTAGGTCCGGTGACTCGCGCCCCCGCACGGGCCCCCGATCCATGTGCACGTCGATTCCTCGCGAGTTGCTGTCGTCATCCGGCGGTCAGGTGGGAGCATCTCCCTCCGGCGCGGATGGCCGATCCCAGAATCCATCGCGACAAGCATCTCGGTGCCATTGGCTTCGGGTCGAGAGGGACTGTCGCGACGTTGGTGAGGAATGTCGGTAGCGATCACGCCCGGGTGGTGGCGGGCGGCCGCCGGTCGTGCCATTCCACTAAAGGGGACAAGACGCGATTGGCGATGGGAATCGGAAGGCCGCACGGCGGAGAAGGTAATGGAGCTCCAACACGTGACCTACTCCGGCCCGCCGATCGATGACGAGCCGTTGCTCGCCCGGCTGCCGACCAGCCTGGCCGACCTGCTCCGGCAGATGAACGGGTTCATCCAGCTTCACGGGGGCTTGCACGTCCGCGGGGCCTGCTTGCAGCCCGCGTGGCACTCGCTGCGGGAAGCCTGGGCAGGCGGGTCGGCGTTCCATCGGTTCTATCCGCACGTGCGACGGAAGGACGTGCCGTTCGCCGAGGATTGCATGGGCGACCAGTTCCTGCTGCGGAGCGGACGGGTCTACAAGCTGGCGGCGGAGACCGGCGCGCTGGAGCCGATGAACGTCAGCCTGGCCGCGTTCTTTCAGGCGGTCGCGGCCGATCCCGTTGAGTTCCTGTCGCTGCACCCGCTCATCAAGTTCCAGCACGACGGCGGCAGGCTCGAGCCGGGGCAGCTCCTGGGCGCGTTCCCGCCGTTCTGTTGCAAACAGTCCGCGGACGGCGTGAGCCTCGCGGCGATCCCGACCGGCGAGCGGCGGCGATTCCTCGCCGATCTGGCAGCCCAGGTCCGCGACTTGCCCGAGGGCGCCGAGATCGAATTCGAAATCGCGGACTAAACGCCGAGCGACTCAGGAGCGCGCGTGATTACTTCGATAGCCGACCTCGTGGCTTTCCTTCGGCGTTTCCACCGCCACTGGATAGACGACCCGTCCCTCGCCCCGCGCCGCATTCCGGCGGACCTGCCGCCCGGGCTGACGACGATTTACCGCGAGTTGGGGGCCCTGGTCGAGATCGAAGAGGACCGCGGCCCGTTCGCGGCGCAGGACGCGCTTTTGCCCGTGAGCCGACTGAAGCGCGTCAACGGCATGATCGAGTTCGCCTGCGAGAATCAGGGCAACTGGTCCGCCCGGTGCCCCGTGGGTCGATCGGACCCGCCGGTCTTCTCGAACGCGGCCGACGTGTGGGCGATCGAGCGGCGCGGGTTCGTGGTGGTGTGCGAGTCGCTCGACCACTTCCTCATCACCCTCTGTCTCCAGGAGGCGGTGATGGGTTCTCAACATCTGGTGGCACTGGACGCCGATCGGCCGCCGCATGAGTTGCTGTCGATCCCGTTACAGCCTTTGTGGCTCGACGGCCGTTATGTGAGCGGGGAGCCGGACCATCACTACTACGGCTCGTTCGCGGGAGACGTGTTGGTGATGGAATCGTCGGACGACGTCTGGATCGGTTCTCCCGTCAAGAACGTCGCCGGCCTCGTGGCACGTGGCATCAGGGTGCAGGCGCCCCGCTGACCTGCGGGGTTTTGGGGAGTGGTTTCTTCGCGTCCGCGGCCCAGACTGAGAGGAAATGGACGAGGCCTACCGTGAGGACCTGGCGTACATCCACGATGCGGGCTTCGGCCGCATCGCCCGCGGCGCCGCGGCCTTGCTCTTGGAAGAGTTGCGACAGTGCGGGTTCGATCGAGGCCTGGTGATCGATCTGGGCTGCGGCAGCGGCATCCTTTCGGAACAACTTGCGGCCGGCGGTTACGACGTGCTCGGGATCGACATCTCCGAGGCGTTCATCGCCATGGCGCGGCGGCGGGTGCCGCGCGGCGAGTTTCGCGTGGAGTCGATCCTGACGGCGGATCTGCCCCGCTGCGTCGCGGTCGCCGCCGTGGGCGAATGCCTCAATTACCTGTTTGACGAACGGCACACGGCTGACGGCGTCCGGAAGGTTCTGGAACGTGCATTCGCCGCCCTGATGCCGGGCGGCCTACTGGTGCTCGACATCGCCCAGCCGGGCCGCGTGCCCGGCGGTACGTCGAATAACTATTTCGAGGGCGAGGACTGGACGGTGCTTGTCGCTGCCGCGGAAGATCCGCAGCAGAAGCTCCTGACGCGGCAGATCACGATCTTTCGCAAAGTCGGCGAGCTGTACCGACGCGATCACGAGGTTCATCGACAACGGTTGTTGCCGGGAGCCGAAGTGGAATCGTGGTTGAAAGCGATCGGCTTTGAGGTGCGGACGCTCGACGCTTACGGGTCCGTGCCGTTCAGCGCAGGAGACGTCGGCTTCCTGGCGCGAAAGCCGGTACCCGATTCAGCGTGACGCCGCCATCGCCCGGGCCACGTCTTCCGCCTTGCGGAACGCCCGCAGCAGATTGCCGCCGAGGACTTTCTTAATCTGCTCGGCATTGTAGCCACGGTCGAGAAGCGCTTGCGTAATGACCGGATACTTCGACACGTCTTCGAGTTGTTCCGGCACGGACGTGATGCCGTCATAATCGGAGCCGAGGCCGACGTGGTCGATGCCGGCCACCTTGATGATGTGCTCGATGTGATCGACGACCGAATGCACGCTCGCCCGCGGCAGCGGGTGCTCCTTCTGCCACTCCCGCATTGCCTCTTCGAACTGCTTGTCGTCCGGGTACTGCTCGCGGAGCCGGCGGGCGGCTTGGAACATGTCCCGCGACGCCCGCGCCCCTTCCGGCAGGATGAAGCCGGGGAAGAAGTTGACCATCACGACGCCGCCATTTTGCGCGATCAGCTTGAGCACGTCGTCCGGCACGTTCCGCGGGTGGTCGGCGAGCGCTCGGGCGGACGAGTGCGACGCAATGATCGGCGCCTTGGTTACGCGCAGGGCGTGCTTCATCGTCTCCGGCGAGACGTGCGAGATGTCCACCAACATGCCCAGGCGGTTCATTTCCGCGACGACCTGCTCGCCGAACGGGGAGAGGCCGTTCGATTTCGGCTTGTCGGTCGCGGAGTCGGCCCAGTCGAGCGTTTCGGAATGCGTCAGCGTCATGTAGCGCACGCCGAGCGCGTACATCATCCGCAGGACGCCGAGCGAATTGTCGATCGAGTGGCCACCTTCGATGCCGATCAGCGAGGCAATCTTGCCTTCCTTGCGGGCGCGATAAATGTCTTCGACCGACAAGGCGAGTGCGAAGGTATCCGGGTAATGACGGATCATGCGATGGACGACGTCGATCTGTTCGAGCGTCGTCTTGATGGCCGTCCCGCTCTTCATCGTCGAGGACGGGACGTAGACGCTCCAGAACTGGGCGCCGACGCCCCCGGCCCGGAGCCGCGGGATGTCGGTCTGCAGCCGCGGTTGCGGTTTGGCGATGTCGATCGTCTCGAAGCCGAGATTGCTCTTGCGACGCAGTTCCCATGGCAAGTCGTTGTGGCCGTCGATAACGATCGCGGACTGGTGAATGCGGCGGGCCTCGTCGGTGACGGTCACCGTGCCGCGCGGGGCCCGCGGCGCGGGCTTCGCGTCGTCGGCAGAGCGGCCGGTCGTCACAACGAGCGCGAGGATTGGCAGGGAAAGGACGAACAGGCGGTTCATCGGCGGCTCTCGGTTAGTGCGTGATGGTCGTATCGTCGGAATCCGACGGGCAAACGGCAAGCGGCCTAGCCGTTCAGTACGGCGCGCACGTCGGCCTCGTTGATGTCGCCGATCGTCTCGACCTCGCCGATGCGCGTCGGCAGGATAAACCGCATCCGGCCGGCGCGTGCCTTCTTGTCGCGGCGCATCGCGTCGATCAGCGCGTCCGCCGGCCACTGGGGCTTCGGGGCCGTCGGCAGATCGAACGCCCGCAGCAGCCGCACCTGTCGGGTCGTCACGTCCGGCGGGATCATGCCGAGTCGTTCGCCGAGCCAACTCGCGCAGACCATTCCGGCCGCAACCGCCTCGCCGTGCAGCCAGGCGCCGTAGCCGCCGACCGCCTCGAAGGCGTGGGCGAACGTGTGGCCGTAGTTCAAGACCATTCGCAGGCCGGTTTCCTCACGCTCGTCCTGCTCGACGACGTCGGCCTTGAGTCGGCAGCACCGCTCGACGATCGATCGCACGGTGCCCGGCTCGCGGACGAGGACGGCATCGACGTTATCCTCGAGCCAGCCGAAAAACTCCGCGTCGAGGATGACGCCGTATTTGACGACCTCCGCCAGCCCGCTGCGATACTCGCGGTCGGGCAGCGTGTCGAGGTACGCTGTGTCGATCCAGACGCCGGCCGGCTGATGGAACGCCCCGATCAGGTTTTTGCCCTTCGGGTGATTCACGCCGACTTTGCCGCCGACCGCACTGTCCACCATCGCCACGAGCGTCGTCGGCACTTGCACGAACGGCAGACCGCGGTTGTAACTGGCGGCCACAAAGCCGGCCAGGTCGCCGACGACGCCGCCGCCGACCGCGAGCACCGGCGTCTTGCGATCTGCGGGCAGGTTCGCGAGCGCGTCGTACAGCCGCTCGGCGATCGCCAGGCATTTCGACGCCTCGCCCGGAGTGACCGTCGCGAGATCGGGCGTGCAACCGGCGGCGTGCAGTGACCGGGCGACGATCTCCGCGTGGCTCATGACGCGTTCGTCCCCGACGACCAGCGCTTGTGCCGACGGGCAGCGGCCGCGGACGAACGGACCGAGCCCGCCCGGATCGCCGCTGACGATCGCGATGTCATAACTGCGGGGGCCGAGGTCGACGCGGAGCATTTCAGGGGGTCAGGAGTCAGGGGTCAGGGGTCAGGGGTCAGAAACCAACGTCAGTATACTGTCTTCTGTCTTCTGT
>DATJGQ010000491.1:0-4745 GCA_035494815.1 Gemmataceae bacterium | reverse complement strand
GGAGCGTTGCGCGCGTCGGTGATGACCGCCCTGCGCAAGTGGCAGCGGGGTTTCGGACCGAAGCACGTTGGTACAAATCTGGACCCAACGGGCGAACAGCGTCCTCAAGCGTCGGACGAGCTGTGGCCCCGCCTTCGGCATCCGGCCTCTCGATATCATACCCAGATCGAGTTTCCCCGAACCGGTGGAACCGTGAGGTTCAAGGGTGTGGAGTTCGAGCGGAAAGTCACGACGAGTTGTCTGAGGGGAAGACCGTTGAATCGTGCCAAAGGCTATGCTGTCGTTTGGGTGGCTTTGACCGCTTGGGTCGTGGTCTTCGGCGAAATGGGGGCTGCCCGAAACCCGCCGGACGCGCGAAGCGACTACGCCAATGTCGTCCGACCACTGGTCGAGAAGTATTGCTTGAGTTGCCACTCGACCAAGCTCAAGAAGGGTAGCCTCGACCTCGAACGCTTTGCCACGATCGACGACGTTCGGAAAGACCTCAGGGTTTGCCAGCAGACAATCGAGATGCTCACGGCGGGCGAAATGCCGCCTGTTGGCAAGCCACAGCCAACACCCGAAGAGCGTAAGGCACTGCTCAACTGGACGCGCACCTTCCTGGACGCGGAGGCCCGGGCTCGCGCCGGCGACCCGGGGCACGTCCCGCTCCGTCGGCTTAGCAACGCCGAGTATGATTCCACGATTCGGGACCTGACCGGTATGGACCTTCGCCCGACTCGAGAGTTCCCCGCGGATGGGGCAGCCGGAGAAGGATTCACGAACGCGGCCGAAGCATTGACCGACATTTCGCCGGCCCTGTTGACCAAGTATCTAAACGCCGCCAAGGATATCTCGGAACACGTCGTGCTCCTCCCGGACGGGTTCCGCTTCTCCCCGTCGAAAACGCGCCGGGACTGGACAAACGAGAGCGTCGCAAAGCTGCGCGGCGAATTCGCCCCGTTCGGCCCAGACGGCAAGCTGCCGCTGTTCCCATACCTGGCCGCGACTGTTCGACACCGTGACGCCCTGCTCGCCGGCACGGTCACGTTGGAAGCCGCCGCGGCCCGGGAGAAGCTGAACGCGAAGTACCTCGGCGTCCTCTGGCAAACGCTCACGGACCAGGCGGCGTCGCACCCGCTCGACGCGATCCGGGCGAAGTGGCATAGCGCCGCCGAGAAGGATGTACCCGCGCTGGCTGCAAACGTCGCGGCGTGGCAGGCGACGTTGTGGAAGGCGGTGAAGGTCGGCAACTATATCCAGGCGGGTTGGAACTCTCCCGACAATTACGTCGAAAGCTTGACGCGACAGGTGCCCGTCGACCCGCGGGCGGTGGAGTCGGCCCCGCTGCGGGTTGCGGTGAAGCCGACCCCGGGGCAGTCGGACGTGGTCCTGTACCTCGCCGCGCGCGAGGTCGGGTCAGTCGGCGGGCCCGTGGTGTGGCAGCGCCCGCGGATCGAAGCGCCAGGCCAGCCGCCGCTCTTGCTCCGCGATTACGCCAAGTTCGGCCCGGCTTTCGAGGTCGACTACCCGGCCGCGTTCGCCGACACCGCGAAGTACCTCGCCGCGGCCGTCGAGGTGGCCAATGACTGTGCGCTCAAGTTCGACGCGTTGGCGAAATCGCATGGGCTCGACGCCGGGTTTCTGAAGAGGTGGGCCGAGGTGCTGGCCGTCGAGCCCTACCGCAAGGATGGCGCCGAGGTGGTCGGTCGGATCGTGCCGGCGGTTCTCCTGACGCTGCTAGAGGAGAAGACGCCGGCGAACCCCGCACAGCCGGCGGTCAACGGTTGGCGGAAGGCGGGGACCGACCTTCCGGTGCTGGTGACGAACGCGTCCGACAAGCCGGAGCAGATCCCCGGTCGAATCCCGGCGCATGGTGTCGGCGTTCACCCGCTGCCGACGGAATTCGTTGCGGCCGTGTGGCGGAGCCCGGTCGCGGGTCGCGTCACGGTCACCGCGACGATCGTGCACGCGCACCCAGCGTGTGGCAACGGCGTGGCATGGTGGCTCGAACACCGCCGCGGCGCGCGGGCGCATGTGGTCGCGGAAGGCGCCGTCGACCTTGGCGGCGAGGGGCGGGCGGCGGCGAAGACGCTAGCTGTCGAGCCGGGCGACGACGTTATCCTCGCCGTGGACGCCAAAGACAACAACCACGTCTGCGACATGACGGCCATCGACTTCACGCTCACCGACGCCGGCACGCCGGGCCATGTATGGGACCTGGCGAAAGACGTTTCCGGCACGATCCACGACGGCAACCCGCACGCCGACCGGCAGGGCAACCGGGACGTGTGGAGCTTTGTCCGCGGCCCGTCGCGGCCGCTGGGGAAAGGACTGCACGCGACCATCCCGCCGGCGTCGCTGCTCGGGAAGTGGCGCGAGGCGGCGGCCGACCCGAACCGCAAGGCCGAGGCCGCGGAACTGGCCGGGCAGGTTCAGCGGTTGCTGACCGGGAAACGGCCGCCGGACGCGAAGTCTACGGACCGCGTGGCCTACGATGCGCTCGTTGCGGCGGACGGCGCCCTTTTCAAGGGCCTGGACCTCGCGCGGCTCGGCAAGCGGGGCGGGGTCACGTTCGGCCTGCCGGCGGAGCGGTTCGGCACGCCGGACGATGCGAGCTTCACCGCCCCGGCTGGCGCCGTCACCGAAATCCGGCTGCCGGCGGCGCTGTTCGTCGGCCGCGAGTTCGTAGTCGATGGCAAGCTCGACGATGCCGGCGACCGCGTCGTGCAGTTCGAGGTCTCGACCTCCAAGCCGGCCCCGGACGTGCGGTGGGACGGCAAGACTCCGGTCGTCGCGTCGATTGCCGGGGCCGCTTACCAGCGCCTCGTCGCCGGGTTCGGCGAGTTCCGCCGGGTGTTCCCGCTCTATGTTTGCTTCCCGCCGGTGGTGCCGGCCGACGAGGTCGTGACGCTCAAGATGTTCCACCGCGAGGACGAGCCGCTCGCGCGCCTATTCCTCGACGACCGGCAAGTCCGCCGGCTCGATCGGCTGTGGGCCGAGCTGCGGTTTGTCAGCCGGCAACCGGTCGCCGAGTTCGCCTACCTGCCGCAGTTCATGGGCTTCACCACGCAGGACACGCCGAAAGCGTTCCAACAGTTCTTCGTCGACCGGAAGCCGCTGTTCAAACAGCACGCCGATGAGTTCCTAAACGACGAAGCGGCCGCGAACCCGCGGCACCTCGACGCGCTGCTCGCGTTTGCGGCGAAGGCATATCGCCGGCCGCTGGACGAGCACGAAGCGGCCGATCTGCTCGCCTTGTACCACACGCTTCGCAAGAAAGGTGCCCCGCACGACGAGGCCTTCCGCGGCGTGCTGGCGCGTGTCCTTGTCGCACCGGCCTTCCTATTTCGCATTGAGCGCCCCCCGCCGGGTCAGGCCGCCGGTCCGGTCAGCGACTGGGAACTCGCCACCCGGCTCAGCTATTTCCTTTGGGCGTCCACGCCGGACGACGAGCTCCGCTCTCTCGCCGCGGCCGGCCGGCTCCGAGATCCGCAAGTTCTCGCGGACCAGACGCGACGGCTGCTCAAAGACGCTCGAGTGCGCGGCCTCGCTGTCGGGTTTGGCACGCAGTGGATCCACGTCCGCGGGTTCGACCAGTTCAACGAGAAGAATGAGAAGCTGTTCCCGACGTTCACTGCGGAACTCCGTCAAGCGATCAACGAGGAATCGGTCCTGTTTTTCCAGGGCCTGTTTCAGGACGAAGGGACGGTCAATCAAATCATCGACGCGGATCACACGTTCTTGAACGAAACTCTGGCGAAGCACTATGCCATCCCCGGAATTGTCGGGCCGAATTGGCGCCGCGTCGAAGGTGTGCAGAAGTATGGGCGCGGCGGCATCCTGGGGCTGGCAAGCGTGCTGGCCACGCAGTCCGGTGCGTCGCGCACCAGCCCGGTCCTCCGCGGGAACTGGGTGGTCGAGACGCTGCTCGGGGAAAAACTCCCCCGTCCGCCCGCGACCGTGCCGAAGTTGCCCGAAGAAGAGGGCGGAAGCGACGGCCTGACGACCCGGCAGCGGGTGGAAAAGCATGTCAGCGCCTCCGAGTGCGCAGTTTGCCACCAGAGGATCGACCCCTTCGGCTTCGCCCTGGAGGGGTTCGACCCGATCGGCCGGCGGCGCGACCACGACATCGCCGGGCGTCCGGTGGACACCCGTTCGACGCTCAATGACGGAACCGCGTTCGCCGACATCGACGGCCTGCGAAACTACTTGTTGACAACCAAGAAGGACGTATTTGTCCGCTTGGTTTGCCGTAAGTTGCTTGGATACGCCCTGGGCCGATCGGTCGCGCTGTCGGATACAGTGCTGATCGATCAAATGGTGGCGGAGATGGATCGGAACGGCGGCCGGCTGTCGATCGCGGTGTTGGCGGTTGTCGGCAGCCCTCAGTTCCGCATGATCCGGGGCAGCGGGTTCACCGAATGACGCGGCCGGCCGATCCGTACCGCGAAGGAGAGACTCACCATGACGTTCATCCCGCCGCAGCCGCTCTCCCGACGCACGTTCCTCCGCGGGGTCGGCGTCACCATGGCCCTTCCGTGGCTGGAGTCGATCCCGGTCTGGGGCGACGACAAACCGAAATCCGCGTCGTCGGAGCCACCGGTCCGGTTCGCGGTCCTCTTCTCGGGCAACGGATTCCACAGCAAGGAGTGGTGGGCGAAGGGCGAAGGCGCGGCCATGACCCTGGGCAAGGTGCTCGAGCCATTGCACCCGGTGCGCGAGAAGCTCCTCTTTCTCCGCGGCCTCTACAACCAGGAAGCCCT
>DATJGQ010000490.1:0-2699 GCA_035494815.1 Gemmataceae bacterium | reverse complement strand
CGGAAGTTCGCCCCGGCGATGGCGTGACGCGCAAAGAAGACCGATCAAAAACGGACCACAGAGGAGGCCCCCTCTGTGGTTCGTTCTGTTTCCGGTCCGTGCTGGTCGTGTCCCGTAAACAGTGCGACAATGTCCGCGTCCCATTCGGCCAAAGAGTGCTACCATGAGACTTCGCCATTACGTCCGATTCGGGATTACGGCCGCAGCATGTGCGATCATCGCGTGCCCAGAGGCGCCCGGCCAGTCCGACTCGGGCATCCAGGTCTATCAGAACGTCCTCAAGTCGACGGTCTGGATCCGTTCCGAACGGGGCAGCTCGGTCGCGACCGGCTCGGGGTCGCTGATCGACCGGCGGCGGCGGCTGATCCTGACGAATTACCACGTCGTCGGCAACATCGATCGGGCGACCGTGCACTTTCCCATGTTCCGCGGCGGCAAGGTCGTCGCCGAGCGCGACGATTACCGCCGCGTGCGGGGGATTCGCGGTCTGGTGAAGGCGCGGGACACACAAGCCGATCTGGCGATCATCCAGCTCGACGACGTGCCGAGCGGCGCCCAGGCCCTCGCGCTCGCCCCGGATAGTCCGGCGCCGGGACAAACCGTTCATTCGATCGGCAACCCCGGCGGAAGCGGCGCGCTCTGGGTTTACACGCCCGGCAAAGTCCGGCAGGTCTATCACAAGCGCTGGCAGGCCGAACTCGACGGTCGACTCGTCACCTTCGATGCGAAGGTGGTCGAAACCGATTCCGCGACCAACCCGGGGGATTCCGGCGGCCCGCTCGTCAACGACAAGGTCGAACTCGTCGGCGTCACTCAGGGTGGCGCCGTGAAGGCCCAACTCTTGAGCGTCTTCGTCGACGTGACCGAAGTGCAGCGGTTCCTGAACACGCAGCGCGTCCGCGATATCGCTCCGGTCGGCGGCGACCAAGAAACAGCGCGGGCGGGGTTCCCGATCAAGGACGAAGGCAAGTTCTTCTCGCCCGATACGATCGCCAAGGTGAATCAGCACATCAAGCTCATCGCTCATAAGTACGGTCGCGATCTTCTGATCGAAACCTACCAGTCGGTACCTTCCGACGATGCGGCAAAGGTGCGTGGGATGAGCCCTCAAGAGAAGGAGAAGTACTTCCACGATTGGGCACAAAAGCAAGCCGGGGCGCAAGGGAGCAACGGTGTCACAATCCTCATCTGCCGCAATCCGACGTACCTGTACGTCAACGTGTCGAAGGAAGCCAAATCGGACTTCGATGAAGAGGCGGCGAAGCTGCTACGGAAAATGCTGCTTGATACCTTCCGCGAGCGGAGATACGACGAAGGACTGCTGGCTGCTGTAAAGTTTGTCGCCGACAAACTTGCCCAGCGGAATCCCTGACGGCGCCTACGGTGGCTTCACTTCTCGTTGCCACAACAACCGGGCACACCCCGCCGCACCGATGAACCCGGCGTCGGTGCCGAGCTGCGCGTAGCGGATCACGCATTTCTCCGCCGGGACGGGAAACGCGACCGACTTGACATGCTCCTTGATGCGATTGAGAAACGAGTCGCCGGCCGCAGTCATTCCGCCCGCGAAGGCGATCACGTCCGGATCGATCACGTGCATCAGGTTTGACGCGCCGATTGCCAGGTAGAAGGCGGTCTCGTCCACGATCTTCGCGCCGAGCGCGTCGCCGTCGGCCGCGGCCTTGAACACGTCGCGGGCGGTCAGGGCGACTCGTCCCTTGAGTAAGTCGCGCAGGGTCGACGGGGTGAGGTTGGAATTCAGCGCCTCGCGGGTTCGCGCCACGACGGCACTCGCACTCGCGTAAGCCTCGAGGCAGCCGCGCTTGCCGCAACCGCACAGCCGGGGATTGGTCATCTCGATCTTCATGTGCCCCAGTTCGGCGCCGTGACTGTGCTCCCCCTCGACGATCTTATCGTCGAGGATGATGCCGCCGCCGACGCCGGTGCCGAGCGTGAAGAGCACCATGCTGCGGTACTCGCGGCCGGCACCGACCCAGAACTCGCCGTACGCCGCGGCGTTGGCGTCGTTCTGAAAGGCGGTCGGCTTTTTGAAGCTGTCGACGATGAAATCCCGCACGGGCACGTTCCGCCACGGCTTCATGTTCGGAGGTTCGAGCATGACGCCAGCCGGGATGTCCATCGAGCCGGGGGTGGCGACGCCGATCGCGACGATGCGGTCCGTCCGGGCCCGGGCGGCGGCGACGGCCTGTTTAATGGTCGCGACCATCTGCAACAGGCCGTGATTCTGACCCTTGGCCGCTTCGGTCGGCAGGCTGACGGGCGGGCCGACGGGTTTGCCGGCCTCGTCCACGACGCCTGCTTTCATTGTGGTTCCGCCGACATCAAGGCCGACGAATAGGGGCGGGACATTCATGGCAGGCACCGAACGAAGCGAACAGACTCTCCGCGGTAAGCTTGGCAAACGGGGCAGGCATGTCAACCCCGGCCGGTCGGTGACTGGGCTCGCGGAAACTCCTTACCGGCCTTACAATCGGCCCGCCCGCGGGGATTGCGGGTGCGGCTCGGTCTCCGCAGGAAACATGGAATGTTCCGCCTGCTGACTCATCGTCTGTCCCACTTCGCGCTATTACTGACCGTGACCGCCCTGCTGACTCTCCCGGGGCTCGGGACCGTGAGCCTGTGGGACATTGACGAGGGGCTGAACGCCGAGGCGTCGCGGGAGATGTACGAGTCCGGCG
>DATJGQ010000489.1:0-3958 GCA_035494815.1 Gemmataceae bacterium | reverse complement strand
TCGGCACCCGCCATAATGTCGGCGAGCGGACGCTCGGCAAAGACACCGTCGCCAAGCTGGAAGAGAAGTGGCGGTTCCCGGCGAAGGGTTCGTGGGAGTTCGTCGGCGTCATTCACGCGACGCCGGTCGTCGTCAACGGCTATGCCTATTTCGGCACGGCGACGCTGCCGCGATTCTACAAGCTGGCGCCGAACGGCCAGGTCAAATGGTCGTACCCGAAGAGCGGCCAATTGATCCGCGCCGCGCAAAACGGCGACGTCGCCACGCCCGGCGGCGTCATGGGTTCGGCCCTGGTAACGGCGGATGCGGTTTACTTCGCGGATCTCGGCGGATTCGTCTACGCCCTCGACCGCCAGTCCGGCGAAGAGAAGTGGAAGCTCGACATGCGTTCGCCGGCGTTCCCGGACGCTCATCCGTTCAACGGTTCGTTCGCCTCACCGATCCTCGCGGGCGGCCGCATCGTCGTCGCCGGCGGCGCCGGCGAACAATGGCTCGCCGACCGGCCGGGCGTCCGCTGTAGTGGCCGGGGGTTCGTCGTGGCGCTCGAGCCGCAGACCGGCCGGATCGTCTGGAAGTATGACGTCGGCCCGAAGCCGCAGCCGTTAACGCCGCCGGTCACGATCACCGACGACTGGGCCACGCACGTCTTTCACTACGGCCCGGCGACGAGCACGGTCTGGTGCACGCCGTCATATGACGATGCAACGCAGACACTTTTTTTCGGCACCGACGCCGACAACGCCCCGCGACAACCCACGCCGGACGACCCGCGGTTCGCAACGCGCCATTCGTGCGCCGTCATCGCGATCGACGCCGGCACTGGCGGCGAAAAGTGGGTCACGCAGCTCAACGCCGACGACGTCTGGCATTACGGCATGGCCGGCTACGACCCGAAGACCGGCCGCTACAAGGACCAGTCGATCGGCGACACGCCGAAGCTGTACACGATCGACCTCGACGGCAAACGCATGAAAGTCGTCGGCGTCGGCTGCAAGAACGGCGGCTACTACGTGCTCGACGCGGCCACCGGCCAGATCGTTCGCCAGACGCCGGTGTACACCGGGGCGCCGCTCCATCCGCCCGTCGGGCTGGACCCACGGACGCTGGCCCTGCCGGGTCTCATGGGCGGACTGCAGACCGGTTGTGCGACCGACGGCAAGGCGGTATTCACGAACGGCGTCGATTTCATCCGGTTGGGAACCGGCGAGAAGGCGGACTCACGCCGCCCGCTGCCGACCGGCGGTCGTGTTGTCTCGATCAGCCTGGATACGAACACGGAGAACTGGCGGCACGAGCGTCCCGTCGTCAAAGGCGTCGGCGGCACGCCGGCCAAGCCGCAGTTCACCGACGTCGGCGACCCGGTCGCATCGGGCATCGCGCTTGCCAACGGCGTGGCCTATTTCACGACGACCGTGAGCAACCGGCTGGTCGCGCTGGACACCACTTCCGGCGCGGTCCTCAAAGAAATGCCTCTCGGCCCCGTCTGGTGCGGACCGTCGGTCTCCCGCGGCCGCGTTTACGTCGGCTCCGGAAACCTGCTGTTCGCGCCGCAAGACCCCCGCGAGGGATACTTCCCCAAAGGCTTGACGGGCATCCTCTACTCGTTCGGCTTGCCCGGACCGGACGAGGTGGGCCGCATGGGAGCGGGGAATGAATAGATTGTTCAGTCTTTGACCCGAAGCCACTGGATCGCGTCGATGACGACGTAGCCGTCCACATCCTTATTTCCGATCTCGACCGATCCCGACTTGCCCTTGTCGAAGCGAAAGGTCCCGAGGGACACGAAAACCCGGTCGAGCTTTGGCGCCAGCCGCTGGTTTACCCTCGCGGTCGTCCGGCCGTCCGTGTGCACGATCGTGACCGGCACGTTCGTCGCGCGATTGGGATTGGGCGTGTACGACAGCCGAACCTCGTAGCGGCCGCCGGCCGGAAGGTCGGGCGTGTAACGAGCCCATTGTCGGCCCCGGTCCGTGCCGCCGTCGTGACGGTAGCCATTGCCGACAAAGAAGCCGACCGCGCTGCTGACCTGGTCAAATCCCTGTCGCTCGGCCGCGTCGTCGTCCAGCACAACGCCCGCCAGTGCCTTCGCGTCGATCCCGCCCGCCCGCCGCGGCCCGGTCCACGCGAGCACTTGCTTGTCGCGCACGAGTCGGTCGCGCAACTTTCCGTAATCGACCCGTTGGACCGGCACGCTGTCGTCGATGGCAAGTGCCGCCGCGGTCGCCGCCGACTGGCCGAGCACGAAAAACACCGGCTCCATGCGGATCGACCCGTAACTGATGTGCGACGCCGACAGGCACACCGGAACCAAGAGATTGCTGCACTCGGCCGCCTTCGGGACCAGCGACCGGTAGCTGATCGGGTAGGGCGGGAAACCGCCGACCTGCACGTCGCCTTCGTTGAGTACGCTCCCGTCCTTGGTCACGTACCGCTGCACGTTGTGCGAGTCCATCGTGTACGCGGCCAAGCCCACCGCGTCCTCCGCGACGCGAGTGCCGCGGCAGTTTTGTTCGATCATGACATATTCGCCGATCAGCCTCCGGGCCTCGCGGACGTAAAGCTGATGCGGCCAGTTGTCGTTGTCGGCAAACTCGTCCTTCGCCATCCCCCAGGTCTGGAAATGTTCTCGGACGCTCGGCGGGACGCGCGGGTGGTTCGCCAGGGTCCACATCAGGCCCTTCGTGTAATCGAGATGCGCCTTCCAAATGCGCTCGCGAGTGGCGAAGTCGCCGTCGGGGTAGTCGTAGTTAGAGCCGATGTCGTCGGTCGAGAAGGCGAAGTTGTTGTTCGAGTCGGTCTTGCGGTTGGGCATCAGCACCGGGTTCCAGGGTAACCGCAAGTCGCCCGCTTCGAAGTTGCGGAGCAGGAGCTCGTACTGCTTCTCGTCGTAGTTCGCCGGTTTCGGCCAGGGCCGGCGGTTTTCGGGCCGATCGGTGGCGCAGAGGCGGAAGTTGTACGTCTGAACGCGGCGGTCGCCTTCGCCATCGACGCCCGGCGGCCCGGCGTGCACGCGCGGCACCAGCCCGCTCGTCGGATCGCCGGGTCGGACGAACGGGTTCACACGCTTGACGAACTGATGGTGCGTCGACTTTCGGACCTGGACGCCGTTGAGCGTCTCGCCGTAGGTCGCATTCGCCTCGCGACCGACGTGATACGAACATCCGGCCTTCGCCAACAAGTCGCCTTCATAAGTGGCGTCAATGAACACTTTGCCGCGATAGGTGTCGCCGTTTTCCGTGCGAATGGCCACGATCCGCGGCCCGTCTTTGGTCACGCCGCGGGCCGGGTCGAGCCGCCGGCGGAAGACGACGGGGACGTTGTGCTCGCGGATGAGATCCTGCACGATCTTCGTCGCGACGTGCGGCTCGAACGTCCAGGCGGCATCGTCGTTCGCCTCGTGACCGCGGCCTTTGAAGTCGGCGCGGCGTTCGCGCGTCCAGTGGGCGTCTTCGGCGTAGTATTTACGAACGCGCTGGTAGAATTCTCGTGCGAGTCCGCCGATCGCGGCCTTGTTGCCGATGTCGGTCGCCCCGAGCCCCCCGGTCGTCATGCCGCCGACATACTTTCCGGGTTCAATCAGAACGATCGACTTTCCGAGCCGGACCGATTGGACGGCGGCACTGATCCCCGCGGGCGTGCCGCCGTAGACGACGATGTCGTAGTCGCGGTCCGCGGCCCGGGCCTGCGCCGCAAATGCCAGGATCGCCGCGAGAATTGTGCGCATCGCAAGGCCCACTGACTTCGTTGCCATCGAGTTCCTGCCGGATTCTCTATCGAGTAGGCCGGCGAAGGGTAGCCGGTTGACGGGGACAGTAGGCCGTCTTCCGGCCAGGGACTCGTCTTCCTGCTCGCCCTGCTGCCCGTCACGCTCATCGAAGTCACGAACCTCGTGCGCGACGCGATCGGCCGTCGAAACGAAGTTTATGAATCTGACCAGCCCGAAGCGCGAGCGAGGGAT
>DATJGQ010000488.1:0-2895 GCA_035494815.1 Gemmataceae bacterium | reverse complement strand
AGGTCAGCGTCGATCACTTGCGCGACTTTCGGATACCCGCCGATCGTCTGGCCGTCGACTCCGAGGACGATGCACTGGCCGTCGTTGACGACTTGCACCGTGCCGGGCGCGACCGGCTCGGAGAGCAGCTCGCGCACCGGCCGCGTCAGGGCCTCGCCCGCGAGTCGCAGGCCCATGCGGTTACTCGTCGGCGTCATGCGATAGGTCTGGCCGAAGAACTGTTTCAGATCGAACCAGTCCGCCTGCGGGCCGGATAACGCTCGCAGGGTGACCCGGCCGTCGGTCCACGTCGCGTGCGGTTTTTCGTCACCGAACGAACGCGGTCGGACATGCGACGACTCACAAGCCAACTCCTGCCCGCGGCGAACAGGTTCTAATCCCGAACGGCTGCCGAGGACGAGCGGCTCATTGAAGCCACCGTGGACGGACAGATATACGCGCATCCCGACCTTCGTTCCCCCGATGCGAAGCGTCTCACCCGAACGAAGCATGAACGACCGGCCGACGAGCAGTCGTTCGTTTCCGAGTTGAACATCGAACGGCGCGCCAGCGAGGGCGCAGCCGAGATCGCACGTCGCCTGCAACGTCGGCCCTGCGAGGCAGATTTCCAGTGCGGCCGCGTCGGGCGGGTTGCCGACCAGGGCGTTGCTGAGCAGGAACGAGGCGCGATCGGCGGCCCCCCCTAGCGGGACGCCGAGGTGACGGCTCGACGGCCGGCCCCGGTCGACGACCAGCGTCAACAGCCCCGGTTCGAGGACGCGCAGGCTCATGCGAACGGCCGGATGGCGAAGCCCGCCGCCGTCAAGCCGTCGCGGAGGGACCGGACGAACGCCAGCGCCTGCGGGTTATCGCCATGGACGCATAACGTCCGCACGCCGCGGACGCGGACGAGCATCAGCGCCTGCCGCACCGCCTCGGCCGCGTCTTCGACGAACGCGCCGGCCTCCGTTCGCGGGACGAGACTGCCGTCGGGCCGGTAACCGCGATCGGCGAAACCCTCGGCGAAGAAGGGACATTTCCCGGCACTAAGCACTTCGAGCAGCGATCCCGGCAAGCCGAGTAACGGCAACCCGAAGAGCGCCGCCGCTGCGACGATCGGGCGGCCGTAGCGGTCGTCACGGCAGGCCATGTTGTAAAGCGCGCCGTGCGGCTTGACGTGACTCAGTTTCGTGCCGCACGCGCGGGCAATGCCGGCGAGCGCCCCGATCTGATAGACGCAGTCCTCGTAGACCTGCCGTTCGCTCCGCACCAGTTCTCGCCGGCCGAAATTCTCGCGATCAGGAAAGCCGGGATGAGCGCCGACGCGGACGCCGAGCCCCGCCGCATTGGTGACCGTTGCGAACGCCGTCGCCGCGTCGCCCGCATGAAAACCGCAGGCGACGTTGGCCGTCGTGATGAGCGGCAGCACCTCGGTGTCGCTGCCCGCCCCTTCGCCGAGATCGCAGTTCAGATCGATCAGCATAACGCGTCCCTACGCCGGCACGCACTCGAGCATGACATACGATCCCGCCGGCACGCACTCGACCCGGTCGAGCGCCGCCGGCAGGAGCAACACGTCGCCCGCCCGAAGGGTTTCCTCTCGGCCGCCGCCGCGGACTGTGATCTCGCCTTCGAGGCCGACGAGGACGGAACCCGCGCCACCTCCATCATGCACGAAAGGTCTCGAACCGCGGTAACGGTAAAGCCGAAAATACTCGCATTGCACGAGTCGTTCTCGCTCGACCGGCCCGCTGTGGTCGAGCGACGGCCAGGCCGGCCGGCGCGGCCCCGATGCGAAGTCCGTGCACGCCAGCGCCTTCTCGACGTGCAGCTCCCGAGGCAGTCCCGTCCTCGGATCGACGCGGCCCCAGTCGTGGAGCCGGAAAGTGACGTCGCTGGTCTGTTGCACTTCGAAAACCATCAAACCGCCGCCGATGGCGTGCACGATCCCGGCCGGCAGGAACACGCAATCGCCCACCTTCGGCTCGAAACTATGGAGCAGTTCCTCCGTCGTCCCGGCGGCGAGCGCGGCCTCGAACTGCTGTCGTGTCACGCCCGGGCGGAAGCCGGCGTAAATCCGGCTGCCCGGTTCGACACGGGCGACGACCCATGCCTCCGTCTTGCCTCGGGGGTGCCCCGCGAGTCGCCGCGCGCCGTCGTCGTCGGGATGGACTTGCACAGACAGGCGATCCCGGGCGTCGATGAACTTCAGGAGAAGTGGGAACACATCATGGCCGTCAGCGAGGGCGCCGAGGAGTTCGCGGCGACGCTCGCGCACGAGATCGCGCAAGGTCGTCCCGGCGAGCGGGCCGTTCGTGACGCGGCTGACGTTGTCGCCCTGATCGCTGAGGATCCACGCCTCCGCGAGCGGCCCGTCGGCGGGCGCCGACGGGAACAGCGTCGCCAGACGGCGGCCGCCCCACAGGGCGGTCTTGAAGATCGCTGCGAACTTAAGCGGGTAGAGCGGGGACACCTTGGTGAGGATATCGTGAGAGTTTTCCGAGGGCAATCGCGGCCGCGCAAGTGCCGTCCGCCGCGCCGTTGTATCAATGAACGGCCCCGCCATGAAGAGGGCCGACAACCAAGGTCGAAGAAGAGGTCGCCATGTTACGCACCGCCCTTTACGGTACGCTCGGAACCCTCGGCCTGACTGGTTTCGCCGCAACGGCTCATGCCGGTCATCATCATTACCCGCCCGCCCGGCCGATTCCCGTGGTCACGCCCGTACCCGTGGTCACGCCCGTGCCGGTGGTCAGACAATACTACCCGGCGCCCGCGCCGGTTTGTCATAGCTGGGTCGTGCTCTACCGCACCTGCGATCACGAGACGTGGCGGACGTACGCCAGCTACGGCTCGGTGGACGCGGCCCGGCACGCCGCCCACTATCTGCGGCACACGGGGTACGTCACCCGCGTC
>DATJGQ010000487.1:0-3237 GCA_035494815.1 Gemmataceae bacterium | reverse complement strand
CCGGTGTTGCGGTTGGGCGCGTCGGTGCCGAGCAGGTGCTTCACGAAGAAGTCGTTGCGCTTGCGGTTGCCGACCTGGCCGATCTGGCCGTGGTTGGCGTTAGTCACGAAGAAGAAGTCGAAGTCCTTGTTCGCCCGGATTAGCGCATCGACGACCCGCAGCGTCGATTCCGGCGGAACGTTGGTGTCCATTTCGCCGACGATCAAGAGCAGCTTCCCGCGGAGCCGGTGGGCGTTGTCCACGTTCGAGCACGCGGCGTACTGCGGGCCGACCGGGTAGCCCATCCACTGCTCGTTCCAGGACGCCTTGTCCATGCGGTTGTCGTGGCAACCGCAGCCGGAGACGGCGACCTTGTAGAACTCGGGGTGGAAGAGTACGCCGCCCGTCGAGTTCTGTCCGCCCGCGGAGGTGCCGTAGATGCCGACGCGGCTGATGTCGTAATACGGGTACTTCTTCGCGACCGCCTTGTGCCAGAGGATGCGGTCCGGGAAGCCGGCGTCGGCGAGGTTCTTCCAGCACACGTCGTGGAACTTCTTGGAGCGGTTGGCGGTGCCCATGCCGTCCATCTTGACGACGATGAAGCCGAAGTTGGCCAGCGGGTAATTGCCGCCGCCGAACGTCTTGGGGACGAACGAGCCCTGCGGTCCGGCGTAGATGTCCTCGACGACCGGGTAGAGCTTCGTCGGGTCGAGGTTTCGCGGCCGGCTGATGATCCCCCAGATGTCGGTCGTGCCGTCGCGGCCCTTGGCGACGAACACCTCCGGCGGTTCCCAGCCGCGGGCCTGCAACTCGGAGATATCCGCACGCTCCAGTTCGCAGACGAGCGAACCGTCCTCGACGCGGCGAAGCTCGTGCACCGGTGGCATGTCGACGCGGGAATAGGTGTCGACGAGATACCGCCTGTCCGGTGAGTAATCTACCGAATGACTGCCGTTGCCCTCGGTCAGCGCGACCAAACCGGTGCCGTCGAAATTGACGCGGTAGTAATGGACGAGATACGGGTCCTGCCCTTCGTTCTTGCCGCTCGCCCGGAACCAGACCTGGCGGTTATCCTCGTCGATCCGGTCGATCCCGCGGACGACCCAGTGGCCTTTGGTGATCGGATTCTTGACGCGGCCCTCCGTGCAATCGACCAGGTACAGGTGCCGCCAGCCGTCCATCTCGGAGACGTAGACGACCTCGTCCGTCTTGGTCAGGTAGTTGACCGGCGAATACTGCGTCGTTGGCGGGAAGACGTTCTCGACGTGAGCGGTCCAGACGAAGGTTTCGGTCTTCTCGTCGATGATCGTGCGGTCGTCGCCGGTGACCGCGTCGACTTCGATCAGTCGGAACCGCTGATGTCCGCGGTCGATCTTCTGGTAAGTGAAGTGCCGGCCGTCTTTCTTCCACCGCAGCCGCGGCGGCGAGTTGCCGTACCGCTCGAAGTCGATCCGGTCGACTTTCGGCTTGGTCTGTTTCCGGTCGGCGATCGAGAACAGGTTCAGCTCGTACGCGGCGAACTTGTCGCCCGGCAGGGGGTACGCCCGAGATTGGAGCTTCGCCCGCCCGCCCTCCTTGGGCGACGACTCGATCAGATGGACCTCCTTGCGGTCGCCCGGCTCGACGCGGAAGGCGACGAGATTCTGGGAGTCCGGGGACCACTGCAGCAAGCCGTAGGCGAGTCCTTCCTTTCCGTCCTTGCTCAGTTGGATTTCCTCGCCGCCGTCGGACGGCTTGACATAGGCGTTGGAATCCTTGACCTGGGCCGTCCACTTCTCGTCCGGCGACTTGACCGGTCCCGGAGCGAAACCCCCGCGGCCCTGTCCGGCCCGGCCCTTCGCCTGGGCCTTGCCCTGGCCGCCCCTCTGGCCGCGCTGTTGCGGCGCCGGCGGGTCATCGGTCTGCGGACTGCCGAACCAGGGGGCCTGGAAGCCGGCGAGTTCGTCATCCTCGTCCGCCGGTTCTTGGCTCGGTGCTGCCGCGTCCGGGGCGGGCGCCTTCGCGTCGGTCTTGGTGCACGAGTAGTTCGTCAAGTCGCACGCCCAGACCGTGTCGCCGACCTTGAACTGGACGTGGCCCTCGTCGGCGAATTCGATGGTGTCGAACGGCAGCTTGTCGGCCTTGTATTCCTTGCCGGCGGCCGTCGACAGACTCGCCGCGAGCTTCGCGTGGTCGAACGCCGGGCCGCGCTTGCCCCGGGCGGCGTCGACGACGAGGAACTCCCGCGTGCCGCCCTTGAGTTCGTTGTGGTACCAGAAGCGGGAGTTGTTCGCGAACCAGTGGGCGGTAAGCTGAGACTTGTAAACGCCCGGCATCTGTCCCCGCCGGCCGCCGCCGAACTGCCCGGCCTTGGCGTACGCCTTCGCGAGGTCCTCCCGCGACGGTGTGAAGCGCTGCAACGTGGAATTCTCCTCGGTCGGCGACTCCGAGCGGAGCCACGCCGGACCGACCGCGACGGGGAGCAGCAAAGCGGCGGCCGCGAACAGAATCGTCTGTGCCTGGCGCATGGGAGCGTTCCTGCGGGCGAGTGGAAGATGGATCGATCGTACTGGCGCTCGTTCGGCGAGAGTGAGTTGTAACCGAAAAAACCGCCGGATGGGAGCGGGACGTTGACGGCAACGGGCGAGGGGCGAGGGGATTTTTCGCATGATCCGAACGGCGGGGGTCGTCCTGTGCGGCGGCGAGTCGAGCCGCATGGGCCGGCCGAAAGCGCGGCTGCCGTTCGGCGACGAACTGCTGTTGCCGCGGGTCGTGCGCTTGTTGAGCGAGGTCGCGTCGCCGGTTGTCGTGGTCGCGGCGTCGGGGCAGGACGTGCCGCCGCTGCCGGCCGGCGTGGAGATCGCCCGCGACGCCGAACCGGGCCACGGGCCGCTCGCCGGGTTGTGTGCGGGATTGGCGGCGGTCCGTGGGCGGGCCGACGCCGTTTATCTGTCGTCCTGCGACGTGCCGTTCCTCCGGCCGGCATTCGTGCGACGGCTGATCGACCTGCTTGGCGATCACGCGATCTGCGTCCCGGAGGTCGGCGGCACGCGGCACCCCCTGGCGGCCGTCTATCGGGTTGACGTCTTGGCCTTAGCTGCACGGCTGCTGGCCACAGGACGGGTCGGGCCGGTGCGGCTGTTCGACGAAGTTCCGACGCGGATTGTTACCGCCGAGGAACTAGCCGATGTGGACGCCGGCCTGGAGTCGCTCCGTGACCTCAACACGCCGGCGGAGTACGAAGCGGCGCTGCGGCAAGCCGGCGTGTAGGGTGGGGGG
>DATJGQ010000486.1:0-13088 GCA_035494815.1 Gemmataceae bacterium | reverse complement strand
GCGGGTTCGCGGGACGCTGGACCTGCTCATGGCGACGCCGCTCAAGACGAAAGAAATCGTCTGGGGCAAATGGCGCGGAGCGTTTCGTATTGTGCCGTGGCTCGCCGCGCTGCCGGTCGTGAATGTCTTCATCCTGGCGGCCGGGACGGGCCGTTGGTTCTCGATCCCGTTCATGGTCGCCTTGGTGTTCAGCTATGGGGCTGCGGTGACTAGCCTCGGGTTGGCGCTGGCGACATGGATCAAGCGGCTCGGGCGGGCGACGGCGGCGAGTGCCGCGGCGTATGCCCTCGTTACCGTCGGCTGGCTGGCAACGGTTGGGCTGATTTTCAGCGGAGGCGGGGGGCACGAGACGTTCGAGGCGCTCGCGTCGGCCAGTCCCTTTTTCGGCCCGGGCCAGCTCGCGTTCGAGACCGGCGAGCCGTTTACCCGCCACATTACCAGCTACACGTGCTTGCCGGTGTGGATCGCTGTGGCGGTCGCGGCCGCGTCGATTCTCTATCTGCTCACGTTGGCGACGTTTGACCATTGCCTCGGCCGGGTGCAGGACTCGCTGCCCCGATATGCCCCGACGCGATTGTATCGCGAGCGCTTGCCAAGCGCGCCCGTCCCTGCGCTCGGTTCCCGTCACGACGATTAAGGGTTTTTGCCGCCCGGTACCCAAAGCACGTCTTTGGCCCCGCGATCGTTGAGCACTCGGGCGAGTACGAATAACAAGTCCGACAGCCGATTCAGGTACACCAACACGTGCGGGTTGACCGGCTCCGACCGGATCAACGTCACCACCTCACGCTCGGCGCGGCGGCAGATGGTGCGGGCCAGATGACACCAGGCGGCCGGGATCGTGCCGCCGGGCAAGACGAAGCTCGCCAGCGGCGCGAGACCGGCGTTCAGACGGTCAATCGTCTCTTCGAGTCGGGTGACGTGGGAGACGGTCACCCGCAGCTTCTGGCCGGGGGATTCTCCCTCGGGCTGCGGAAAACACAGGTCGGCGTTAACGTCATACAGATCGTTTTGCAACGAACGGACAAGATCGCCTTCGGGGAGATCGGGGGCGTGGGCCAGGAGCAGGCCCAGAACGGCGCTCAACTCGTCGGTCGTGCCGTAGGCCGCGACACGGGCGTGATCCTTCGGAACGCGGGTACCGTCTCCGAGGCCCGTATCGCCGGTATCGCCGGACTTGGTGTAGATCGTGGAGAGGTAGACCATCGGTGTCTCCGCGTTCACTATAGCGGTTCTCGTTTCGCCGCGACCCGAGTCTTCGAGGGGAGCGCTTGAAGTCGCGGCGCCCCATTAAAACTGTCCACCTTGTCTCAAGTCGCGCCGACGGCGTGTCCGATACAACCCGAGAAGTCGGTACACCGTGCATGGCCGGGAGCGCACCTGCCCGGGGGCGCAGGCATTCTTCACGGTCCCGGAGATATTGGGGGGACACGAGCATGGCGACGGTGCGAACCACGTGGCTGCGGGCGGGCGCGCTGCTCGTGCCGCTGCTCGCCGCGGGCTGTTACCCGCCGGCCCTGCAATTCCTCATCATGGCCCCCACCCAGCCCTGGGTGACCGAGCGGATGGAAGACAAGTATCAGCACACCAACGACTACCGAACGCCAATCATGCCGCCGGTCAAGGACGGCTTCCCGCCGCCGATTTGCGAGGACCCGCCGAGCGAACAGGAAGTCCTCCGGGCGATGCCCCGCGTGAGCCGCGGCGTGCCGTATTTCTATGAGGAATTCCGTGACGACATTACGATCGTCAACGAGCGGCTCGTGGACAAGATCGATCCGCCGCGGTTCTTCCCGCTGGTCGGCCCGGCCCAGTTGCATCACTGTCACTGGAAGTCCACGATCTATTACACGGAAACGGTGCAGTCGAGCTATCCGTTCCCGGTGAAAGTCGTAAAGCACCGCGTCGAGGTGGTGTACATCGACAAGGACCACCTGCACCTGTACGTCGGGCCGAACCCGGTGATTCAGGCCGCGGTCACACGGGACGTGGCCGGCTATTGATGACAAGGTGACAAGAGACAAGGTGACAAGGTGATGAAGCCCGCGGCGAACCCGCGGGCTTCGTCGTTTTCCCATCTTCTCTCACCTTGTCACCTTGTCACCTTGTCACCTTGTCACCTTGTCATTTCCCGGGGGGAATGCGATTCTCCGCCGCATGGACCCTCAACGTCCGTTCCTCTCGCTCGTTTTGCCTGCGTACAACGAAGCGGAAGCAATCGGCCCGGCGGTCGTTGATGCCGACGCGGCTCTCGGGCGATTTGCCGACGATTATGAAATCCTGGTCGTGGATGACGGCAGCCGCGACGACACGGCGGCGATCGTCACGGGGCTGGCGCGCGAGCGATCGCGCGTGCGGTTATTGAAGCACGAGTGCAACCGCGGTTACGGCGCGGCCCTCCGGACCGGTTTTGAGGCCGCTCGGGGGGAGCGGGTCGCGTTCACGGACGCGGACGGCCAGTTCGACCTCGCCGAGTTAGCGCGCCTCGTCGCCGCCAGCAACCGCGCGCCGGTTGTCGTCGGCTATCGGATCGACCGCAAAGACCCTTGGCGGCGGCGCTTCTTCTCGTGGGGTTACAACCAGATCGTTCGTCGGCTGATCGGCACCGGCGTCCGCGACTGCGACTGCGCCCTCAAGGTGTTTCGCCGCGACGCCCTTCGCAATCTTCTTCCGGAGAGCACCCACTTCTTCGTCAACACGGAGATGCTCGCGCGCGCCCGGCAATCGGGCCTGCCGGTCGCGGAAGTCGGCGTAACGCACCGGCCACGCCGCCACGGCGAGAGCAAAGTGTCGCTCGGCGACATCCCGCGGACACTTGCGGTCCTCCTGCCGTTCTGGTGGTCGAAGGTGCTGTTCGCGGGGAGGGCGCCCGCTCGCGATCACGAACAGCCATTTGCGACGAAGCAATGGCTGTCCTTCGCGCTGCTGATTCTTGCGACGTGCCTCCTCTTCTTTTGCCGGCTCCGCTCGCCGCTCCTGGAACCGGAAGAGGCGCGATACGCGGAGATCCCGCGGCAGATGCTCGCCGCCGGCCGGTGGCTGGTGCCGGTGCTGCACGGCCAGGATTATCTCGACAAGCCGCCGCTCTTCTATTGGCTGGTGATGACCGGCTACCGCGCGTTCGGCGTGAGTGAAGAAACCGCCCGTGGTGTGGTCGGGATAATTGGGCTACTGACAGTTGCCACAGTCTACGGCTGGGGCCGGCGCGCGCTCGGGCCGCGGGCGGCGTTGCTGGCGGCGTTCGTCCTGGTCCTGAGTCCGGAGTTCGTCTACCGCGGGCGAATGATTACGCCGAACGGCCTGCTCGCACTCTGCACGATGGCCGCGCTCGCGGCCGGACACCTTGCGCGATTCGGTCCGCAACTCCGGTGGCATTGGTGGTTGCTCGCCGGATGCGCGACTGGACTGGGTCTTTTGGCGAAGGGCCCGGTGGCGCCTGCACTGGTGCTGCCGCCGCTTCTGCTGGTTGGCTGGCTCGACCATCGCCTGGCGCGAGTCGGCCTCGCGGCATGGGCGGCATTGGTCGGAGTAGCGTGTCTCGTCGCCGGGCCGTGGTACGTCGCGGTGGCCTGGCAGTGCCCGGACTTCGGTAGCTACTTTTTCTGGTTCCACAATGTCCGCCGTTATGTCGACCCGTTCGACCACGCGAAACCGGTATGGTTCTACCTGCCGCAATTGCTGCTGGGCCTGCTGCCGTGGACGCTCTTGCTCGTGCCGCTCGTTCGGATACTTGCCCGGCGGCACGGCCGAACGGCCGCGCGACGACCGGGCGCGCTCGGCTTTGTGCTGCTCGCCGCGGCCTGGGGACTCGCGTTTTTCTCGCTGGCCGGCAGTAAACGCCCGGTCTATCTTCTGCCGGTCTTGCCTCCGCTGGCCCTCGCACTCGGCTGCACCATTGACCTCCTCCTGCCGCGCGCGCGGCTCGAAGCCGTTTGGACGTCACTCGCGCGACATCGCTCGGCCGTCGCCTATTACGCCACACTGGTTGCCCTCTCCGTAGGCGTACTGGCCGGCGCGGGTTCCTACGCGGCCGGGCTGCACAAGGCCGAGCGCGGGCTGTTCCTCGCCGGCGGCGCCGGCATCGGACTGATCGCGCTCGTGCGACGACCAAGGCGGACGACGTGGCTCGGCGCGGCCGCGGCGACGTTCGCTTTCCTTTGGGTCGGTACGCACGACCTGCTGCCGGGATACGCCGCGCGGTTCTCTGTGCGGCGGGCGGCGCGACCAGAGCTTTCCGCTCCCGCCGTTTATTGCTACCCGCAGCCGTTCGATGCGGTGAGCTTCTACCTGCGCCGCGACGACGTCCGCGCATTTCGATCGGACACGCTGCCCCGCCTGGTCGACGAGCTGCTCGATACATCGGGCGCTCTCCTCTTCGTCAAGTCGTCACACCTCAACGAACTGCTCACCGCGTTGCCGCCCGTATTGCGATTCGTCCCGGCGGCGAAAGAAGGCGGAGTGACGGTCGGACGTGTGCTGCCGCGTCAGGTCGCGCCGGTAGCGGGTTACGCGCGGGCGGGGTATGATGGGATTGAGGTTTTCGGACGGGGACGAAGTGGTTGGGAAACCGAAGATAGAACTACAATCGATGCACCATGAGCAAAATCATTCTCGACGACGCGATCCGAGCGAAACTCGACGATCGCAACGGACATGCCGAGCTATATGACGCGTCCGGAGAGCGAATCGGTCACTTTCTGACCCACGACCAGTACACGAGGCTAATGTACGCGTGGGCCAAGTCTCAATTCACAGACGAGGAAGCCGAACGGGCTTGGAGTGATTACCTGCAAAACGGCGGTGTGTCGACGGAAGAAGCCTGGCGGCGAGTGAAAAACAAGATGAGTGCCCGCGAGGGCGCGGCGTGACTTACTCCGTTGTCTGGTCCGAGCCCGCCCTCGCACGATTGGCCGACGAATACCTGGCAGCCCGAGCGGATGGGCGTGGGCAGGAATTCACGCAAGCCGTGGATGGCTTGGAAACTCATCTGTCTCGCGATCCAAAGACGCAGGGTGAGTCGCGATCTGGGCCGTTCCGCGTCGTATATGACCTGCCGGCAAACCTCCTTTTTCGGGTTGATGAAGTGGGGATGAAAGTAGTTATTCTCGGGGTGCGGTACGTTCCGTGAGCTGACCATTCCGCCGAATGCCGCTGACCATCTGCCACAAGCCCTTCCACCGCATGGCCACCGTCCGCCCATGACACCATGCCAGTAGCCCCTGCGCCACCTGGGCCGTCGGTCCGTCGGGGCTGCCCATCGGCTCGTAGTGCGGACGGAATTTGCCGCCGCGAACGCTGACCACTTGCGGCACGGTCATCCCGATCAAGCCGTCTGGCCCCTGCGTCACGCCCCAGCCGCTACGGCCGCGGCCGCCGAACGGCGTCGCCGGGTGCGCTGTCGGGACGATGACGTCATTGACGGTCAACATCCCCGATCGGATGCGGCCCGCGAACTCGGTCGCCCGTGACGGGTCAGCAGTGAATAAAGACGCCCCGAGGCCGTACCAACACTTCTCGGCCTGTTCAACCGCGTCGTCTGCGTCGAGGACCGGGAGCACGGCCAAAAGTGGGGCGAAGCAATCTTCGCGGTTGAGGGCCATTGCCGGCGTGGCGTCCGCAACCACGCGTGGCAGGGTGGTCCGAGCGTCCGTCAGCGGTCCGGCTGCCGGTTGCAGAACGCGCGCGCCCTGTTGCTCCGCGTCCTTGACGAGTCGATCGGCCTGTTTGATCTGCCCCTCGGTCGCCAGTCGCATCGGCGCGGCGGCGGCGACCTGTTTCTGCAGCGACTCCACGAACGCCGGATAAATCTCCCGCGCCACGAAGGCTCGGCGAACCGCGATGCACGTCTGGCCGTTGTTCGCCGTCATGCCGAACCACGCGGCCTTCGCGGCCATCTCCACGTCCGCGTCGGGCAGGACGAACATCGCGTCACAACCGGAGAGTTCGAGCGTCGAGCTGACGAGCCGCTCGCCGAGCTTGGTGGCGAGTTTTTGGCCCGTCGCGGCCGAGCCGGTGAAGACGACATGGTCGATGTCCGCTTCCGCGAGCGCCGGCCCGTACTCCCGCGACGACGGCAGAAGTTGCACGAGATCCGGCGGAAACCCGGCACGAAGGAAGAGGCCGTGCAAGACGGGGGCGCTCGCGGTCGAAACCTCCGATGGTTTCCAGACGACGCCATTGCCCGCGACCAGTGCCTGGGCCATCTGAACGCCATTGAGAAAGACGGGGTAGTTCCAGGTGCCGATAACGGCGACGACGCCGTGCGGTCGGCGATAGATGGTGTCGCGCTGCCCCCACAGCCAGATCGGCCGGCTGCGGAGGCTGACTTTGCGCGGCTTCAAGAGTCGCTCGGCCTCACGTTCGAGGAATCGACAGGCGTCGGCGAACGGCAAGACGTCCGACGCGAGCGCTTCGTGTGGCGGACGCCCTAGCTCGCGGTGGATCGCCGCCGTCAGCTCGTCGGCGTCATCCACGAGCGAATGACGCAACGTCCGAACGAACCGCAGCCGCTCGCGGATCGGCCGCGCCGCCCACGCGACCTGTGCTCGTCGGCAGGGCGCGACCTGTGCATTTACGGTTTCGACCGGGCTCATGGGTTTCGCTCCGCGATATCGGCTGGTAACATCCGGGTCCGCCGTTCCATTCCGCGCGAGAGGATTCACCGTGTCACGCCACCGTGTCATCTTAGTCGCCTGCATTGCCGCCCTGACGGGGACCGCCGCCATGGCCGCACCGCCGTTCGCATCGAGTGCATACTCGCCTTTGAAATGGCGGTGCATCGGCCCGTTTCGCGGCGGCCGGACCGTGGCGGCGACCGGTATCCCAGGCAAGTCGAACGAATTCCTGATCGGCGTCAACAACGGTGGCGTCTGGAAGACCACGGACTTCGGTCATACCTGGGTGCCCATCTTCGACGACCAGCCGACCGGCTCGATCGGCGCACTCGCGGTCGCGCCGTCGAACCCGGACGTGATCTACGTCGGCTGCGGCGAAGGGCTACAGCGGCCCGACCTCTCCACCGGCGACGGCGTTTACAAGAGCACCGACGGCGGCAGAACCTGGAAGCACATGGGCTTACGGGAGGGCCAGCAGATCGGCGCCGTTGTCGTCGACCCGAGGAACCCGGACCGCGTCTTCGTCGCCGTGCTCGGCCACCCCTACGGGCCGAACGCCGAACGCGGCGTCTTCCGCTCCACCAACGGCGGGCAGTCGTGGGACAAAGTGCTCTATAAAGACCCGGACACCGGCGCGATCGCGCTCGCGTTCGACCCGAACAATCCGCAAATCATCTATGCCGACATGTGGGCGGGCCGCCAGGGGCCGTGGGAGAACGCCACGTGGCAGGGACCAAATAGCGGCTTGTTCAAGTCAACTGACGGCGGCGGCACCTGGCGGCAACTCACGAAAGGCCTGCCGACGGCCGAAGAGGGCCTGGGCCGGATCGGCTTCGGCATCTCGGCGAGCGACCCGCAACGCATTTACGCCGCCGTCGACGCGCGTCAGGGCGGCGGCATCTATCGCTCTGACGATGCGGGCGAATCCTGGCGGCGGATCGCGTCCGAATCTCGCCTCTGGAGTCGCGGCAGCGACTTCGCAGAGATCAAAGTGGATCCGAAAGACCCGGACGTCGTTTATGTCGCCAATACCGGCCTGTATCGCTCCGCCGACGGCGGCCGCACCTGGAACTGCATCCGCGGCGCTCCCGGCGGTGACGATTACCACACCGTCTGGATCAATCCCGACAATCCGCAGAACATTCTGGTCGCCGCCGACCAAGGGGCGACGATCACCGTCAACGGCGGGCAGACTTGGAGCAGTTGGTACAACCAGCCGACCGCCCAGTTTTATCACGTCAGCACTGACAACCGCTTCCCGTACTGGGTCTACGGCGGCCAGCAGGAGAGCGGCTCGGCCGGCGTCAGCAGCCGCGGCCGTGACGGGCAGATCACATTCCGCGACTGGCACCCGGTCGGCGTCGAGGAGTACGGCTACGTCGCCGTCGACCCGCTCAACCCGGACTTCATCTATGGCGGAAAGATCACCAAGTTCGACCGGCGCACCGGCCAGGTGCAGGACATCAGCCCCGGCGCGGTGCGAGGCGGGCGGGGCGGCGCCTATCGCTTCCTTCGCACCGCCCCCGTCCTCTTTTCGCCCGTCGATCCGCACGTGCTCTACTTCGCGGGCAATGTTCTGTTCAGGACGACCAACGGCGGAAACAGTTGGGACGTGATCAGCCCGGACCTGACGCGCGAAAAGCCGGAACCGCCGCCCGGCAGCGTCTTCGAAAGCCCCGGTCGCCGCGGCGTGATTTACACGGTCGCCCCGTCGTACAAGGACGCGAATACCATCTGGGCCGGCACTGATGACGGGTTGATCCAGGTCACCAAGGACGGCGGGAAGACCTGGACCGACGTGACGCCGCCGGGGCTGACGGCGTGGAGCAAGGTTTCAATCATTGAAGCCGGCCGGCACGACACCGCAACCGCCTACGCCGCGATCAACCGTATCCGCCTGGATGACCTGAAGCCGCACATCTATCGCACGCACGATTACGGCAAGACGTGGAAGGAGATCGTCGCCGGTCTGCCGGTCGATCCGGTCAACGCCGTGCGAGAAGACCCTGAGCGGCCCGGGCTCTTGTTCGCCGGCACCGAGCGGATGGTGCATGTCTCATTCAACGACGGGGACGACTGGCAACCGCTGCGGCAGAACATGCCGTGCACGTCCGTCCGCGACGTCGTCGTGCATCAGGACGATCTGGTCGTCGGCACGCACGGGCGGTCGTTTTGGATCCTCGACGACATCACGCCGCTGCGGCAACTGACGAAATCGATCGCTGATTCGGACGCGTTCCTGTTCAAGCCGCAGCTCGCCTATCGCGTCCGCTGGAACGTGAATACGGACACGCCGCTACCGCCCGAGGAGCCGACTGGAAAAAACCCGCCGGACGGGGCGATCATCGACTACTCCCTGAAAAAGGACGCGGAAGGGCCGTTGACACTCGAGATTCTCGACGACCGTGGCAAGCTGGTCCGTCGCTTTTCGAGCGACGACAAGCCGGAGCGGATCGACCCGCGGACGCTGACCGTGGCGGTCGAGTGGGTGCGGCCGCCGCAGGAGTTGTCCGCGAAGGCCGGGGCCCACCGTTTCGTCTGGGACTTGCACTACGCGCCGCCGGAAGGGCCGCGATCGGTCCCGATGACGGCCATTTATCGCGATACCGCGACCGAACCGCACGGCCCGTGGGTGCGGCCGGGCACCTTCACGGTCTGGCTGACTGTGGGCGGGCTCTCCTACACGCAGCCGCTGACGGTGAAGATGGACCCGCGGGTGCCGACGCCGGCGGGGGGACTGGAGCAGCAGTTCAGTCTTTCGATGCAATGCTACGACGGGACGCGCGACGCGCGCGTCGCGCAGGCTCAGATTCGCAAACTACGGTCACAGATTACCGACCGGCGGGCGAAAGCCGGCGACGGGCCGATCGCTGAGGCGCTCAGCGCCTTGGATCGCAAGGCGGCCGCACTCGAGGGTCCCGAGTTTGGCGGCCGGGGCCGCGGTGGGCGCGGCGGACGGGGTGGTCAGAGTGGGGGAGAGAGTCTTGGCCGCGTCGCCGGCGAATTGGGACCGCTCCTGCGAGTGCTTCAGGGTGCCGATATGACACCGACGACGCAGGTGGTCGCGGCGGTGACGGCGGCGCGCAAAAGTCTCGACGATCTACTTAAGCGCTGGGGCGAGATCAAGGTCAAGGATGTGAAGGCGGTCAGCGAGCAGTTGAAGAGTGCGGGACTAGCGCCGCTCGCGCTCGAGTAAATCTAACGAATCGCGCTACCAGCCCGACGCGCGAGCGAGGGAGTACTATCTTCCCTCGCTCGCGCTTCGGGCTGGTAGCGTCACTTCATTTTCCACGCAGTGCTATCCTGTACCGCAACCCCTCCTTCTCGATCGGCTCGCCCGGGATACGGCTGATGAGCGTCGCCTTGGCGCCGTCGCGGCGATATTCGAACGGCTTAGCGGTGCCGGGATCATCCGGGATCGGCACGACCGTCACCTGATCCAATCGTTCCGGCAGTTGCCCGCCGTTCGCCGCCGCATGCAGCCGCAGCGCCTCGACCACGCGCAAGGCGGCGATCTTCCGGTCGAGCCGCACGGGGACCGCCGGCATCTTCTGGATCGCAGGCAAGAACACCTTGGCGACCCGCTTCGCCTCCGAATCAGGCGTCGATCGGAGCCGTTCGGCGACGCCGTCGAGCATCCGCCGGGTGGCCGGGTACGGCAGGTAGGTCACTTTGAAAACGTCGTCGCGAAGGTCCTGGTTCGTGCCGACGATGAACAGTAACAACACCTGCGCCGGGGGCATGGCGGCGATTGTCGCGGCGGACAGGTCACGGCGGTCGGCGAGATAGCCTCGGGCCATCCGGAGGTCGGGCGAATTCGCGGCCGGGTCGTCCGGGCCGATGCCGGCGATCGGGTGATCGCGGTTCGCATCGCCCCCCTCCGACGGCAGCTCGTTGAGCATCTTGATCTTCGTGCGGACTTTCTTGAGCAGCGCGTCCCACTGCTCGGGCGAGCGCGATCGGTCGAGATCGGCGAACTCGGGGATCTCCATTTCGAAGAACCGCTGCTCGAATTCCATCGCCTTGCGCAAGTCGATGAGCGGGCGCGGCAGGGCGGTGAGAGCCCAATACAGATTCGGCGCTTGCGGCCGTTCGATGAAGTCCGCCACGCAATCGGCGAACGGACTGGCACAGGCGACGCCCACGAGGCCGCTGATCAATAGCGGCGCCTCGCTGATTTGCCGGCTGAACGAGAAGCCGGTTGCCAGGGAGCGCGCCGCGGCGGCGAAGTCGCCCTCCGCCAGTTCGACCCGCGCCCGCAGGACCATCATCGGCACGTAATTGCGCACCCACGCCACGTCCGGCATCAGGATGTCCACGACGCTGCCCTGGTCGAAGGTGTAATTCCAATCGGCCGTCTTCCGCCGCGCCCCGAGGTCGAACTGGCGGTAGAAGTGTTTCATCCGGCCGAGGAACTCGTGCGCCTCCGCCAACGGAATCTGCTCGACCGGCAGTTGGTTCCAGGGTTTGGGCGTTTCCGTCCAGTACTTTCGCCCGGCGTCGCTCTGCTCGTGGACGAGCCGCAAGTAGATCGGCACCGCGTTGCCGTCCTTGCGGTCCCAGCCCAGGGGGTAGAGGCGGTATTGCAGCGCCGGGACTGGGGCGGGTCGCGGGGTCACGGTCAGCGAGCGATCGACCAGCCACTTTTCTTCGGCCGGCGGCGCCTGAGCGCTGACGGGCGGCATACCCAAGACGGCGGGGAGTACTGCCAAAGCAACGAGCGTCCAACGGCGCGACCGACTCATCGGCGCGTCCTCCTACGATAAGGGAAACGGTTCTGATCGGCGGAATACGGTTACGGGCTGATCGGCCACGCCCGCAGCGGCGACGCGGTGGCGGAGGGCTTATTCGACGGCCCCGTCTCATCCGGAGCGCGGGCCAGAAACGCGTCCGGGTCCTGCCGGACCAGCCGCGACATCGCGAAGTAGCTGCCGGCCGGCGGCGGCTCCGGCGACGGTTCCGGCATCGTCGTGGGCGCCGGAACCACGGGCGCGGGCTTTTGCATCGACCGGGCCAATTCCAATCGACCGGATCGCTCTTTCGCCGCCCAACCGCCGAGCCCGACGGCGACGACCGTCATGGAGGCCGCGATCAGCGGCCATACGAACCGCGTCGGGTTCGGCCGGACCGACGCACGGCCGGCGGCGAAGAGCATGGCGTCGGGATCAAGCCCGGCCGCGTCGGGCCGCCAATGGGCGAGCCGTCGCTCCAGATCGGTCACGTCGTCGGGGTTTCGGGCGTTCGCGTCCATCGGCCGGTGAGCCTTTCCTGGAGTTCGGTCAGTCCCATCTGATAGCGGCGGTGCGCGGTCGGCAGCGAACAGCCGGCAAGCTGGGCCACCTCCTGGAACGTCAACCCGCCCCACAGGCGGGCGACAATCACTTCGCGCAGTTCGAGCGGCAGCTCCGCCAGCATCAGAGCGGCAGCCGCGGCGTCGAGGCGGTCGTCGGCGCGACTGAACCACGCTTCGGGAGCGCCGGCGACGGCTTCGCGACGTCGACGGCGGGCAGCGGCGCGCCGGTCCGCAAGTGCGGCGTTGCGGACGACGCGATAAAGCCACGGCAGCACACGTTCCGGCGCGGGCGTCTGGCGGGCGAGGGCCACGAACGCGTCGTGCACCAGGTCCTCACCGCCGTCCACCCACTGCCGCGCGTACAGCCGCAGGGCGGGCGCGTGCCGCCGGTATAGCCGGCCCAACTCCTCGGGTGCGATCGGCGGCATGAGGCCCTCGGGCGTTCTTCCTTATGATGCCACGGGCGGTCCCGTTTCTCGCGGCCCCGCGGAAATTCTTTTTTGCGATTGACTCGTTAGACAACCCGTCTATACTCGTCGTTCTAGACGAGTTGTCTTGTACGGAGCCTCCCATGGCCAGTCCTCTTCCACACGTCACGGACGCCGAATGGGCGGTTCTGGAGCTGGTTTGGGAAAAACAGCCGGCGACGGTGCGGCAGTTGGCCGACGTGCTCTACCCGAAAGGCGGGCCGTCGGAATACGCGACGGTTCACAAACTGCTCGGCCGGCTCGAAGGGAAGGGATACGTTCGGCGCGGTCGGGAGGGCGGAGCGAACGTGGTTCGCGCCGCAATCGGGCGCGACGAGGCGGTCGGCCGGCAGCTCGAGGCGCTGGCCGAAAAGACCAGCGGTGGGTCGCTGCAGGCATTGTTGACCAATGTCGTCCGGGCGAAACGGGTGTCCGCGGAGGAACTGCGCGGGCTGCTGGAGTTAGTCGAACAACTCGAGGCCGAGAAGAAATCCGGTAAGCCACGCGGCGGGAAGGGGGCGTCATGACGACCTTCCTGGAGCTGGTCGCGCGGAACGCCGCAATGGCGACCGTGCTGGCGTTGGTGGTGGCGGTCGTAGTACGACTCGCCCGACGGCCGGCACTCGCCCACGCCCTCTGGCTGCTGGTGCTGTTGCGGTTGGTGATGCCGCCGCTCTGGACGGTGCCTCTGGACGGCTTTAGTAGGGTGGGGGG
>DATJGQ010000485.1:0-5521 GCA_035494815.1 Gemmataceae bacterium | reverse complement strand
ATATGGCGCTGTGGGACCTAAAAGGCAAAGCGTACGGCGAGCCGGTTCATCGGTTACTCGGCGGAAAGCAGCACGCGCGGATTCGCGGTTACGCGTCGATCCTCTTCGGCCGCGACGGAAAGGAAACCGCCGACATCGCCCGCCGCTGGGTTGAGGCGGGGTACTCGGCGGTGAAGTTCGGCTGGGAACCGATGGGCACGTCGGAGGCGGTGGACATTGATCTCGTGCGCGGCGCCCGCGCCGGACTCGCCGACGCGACGCTGCTGATCGACGCGGGCTGCGTTTACGACGCGCGGACGGCGCTTCGCCGCGCGCACGCGTTCGCGGAATATCGGCCCGAGTGGTTCGAGGAGCCGCTGCGCGAAGACGACATCGACGGCTACGTCTGGCTCCGCGACCGCTCGCCGATCCCGATCGCCGCCGGCGAGGGCGAGTGCGGCCGCGAATCGTTCCGCCCCTTGATCGACCAACGGGCACTCGACGTCTATCAGGTCGATCCGTCCCGCTGCGGACTGACCGACGCCGCGTACATTCGCGACCGCGTCGAGGAGATCGGCGGCCGCCTTTGCAACCATTGCTATACCAGCCCGATCACCGTCGCGGCGTCCGCCCACTGGCTGAGCACCTGCCGCGACGCGTTCCTGTTCGAAGACTGCGTCGAAGACTCGCCGCTGCGACACGAACTCACGCTCGAGAAGGTGCAATCCGTGGACGGGTGGATGGAAGTCCCGGACCGTCCCGGGCTGGGCGTGAACTTGAACGAGGACTTCGTGCGGGCTCATCTCGTCGCGGAATCGCGCTGACGTGGCCGTATCGATTCCTGATATCCCGACAAAAAACTGTCCGGTTTGGCCCGCGACATGCGGGAAATGCTGTGTCCCGTCACGGGGACGAGGAACAGAAATCGCAGTAAGTGCTACGGAGACAGAGGGATGGCAACGCTGCAGCGGATTTCCGGAACCGGCCGGGCACGGATCGGCACGCGCTGGTTGGATGCGCAATTCGAGTACGAGTACTTCTCACCCGACGACAGCGACCAACCGAGCGACGAGACATGGATGGTCCGCATCAAAGAAGCGGACGCCGAGGCGCTCGGACTGCTCCACGGTGAACGGGTTCAACTCATCCTGCCCGACCGCGAGCCGGTCGACGTCTGGCTACGGGCGTCGCGGTTTAAGAACGGGCACGCGTGGCTGGAATTCCTGCCGGTGATGCCGGTATGATGCCCGCGGCCGTCCCCGATGAATGGGGCGGCACCGCGGGGGCCGACGATGCCGCAGCCGGAAATCCCGATCGAGCGGTTCGAGGTCTTCGCGTCCGGGCTCGACCACCCCGAATGCCTGGCGTTTGATCGGGACGGCACCCTCTGGGCCGGCGGCGAGGCGGGGCAGGTCTATCGCATCGACCCCTTCGGCCGCGTGCAGACCGTCACCACGCTCGGCGGCTTCAACGGCGGCATCGCCTTCTCGCCGCTCAATCAGGCACTCTACGTCTGTAATCCGAGCCTCGGGCTGGTCCGTGTCACCGCCGACGGAAAGCACGAGGTCTTCGCCACCGCAGCCCAAGGCCACGCCCTCGTCTGTCCGAACTATCCGATCTTCGATCGCCGCGGGCGACTCTATGTGACCGACTCGGGGACGTGGAAGAAGCGCAACGGTGCGTTGGTGCGATTCGAACCGGACGGCCGCGGCCGCGTTCTCGGCGGGCCGTTCGGGTACGCCAACGGACTCGCGCTCGCCGATGACGAACGCTCACTGTTCATGGTTGAGAGCGATACCGACCGGGTCTATCGCTTTGATCTGACCGCCGAAGGTCAACTCGGGCCCGGCGAAGTCTATGCCGAATCGGTCGGCCGGCTGCCGGACGGGCTGGCCCTCGACGCGGCCGGAAACCTTTACGTCGCCTGTTACGCCTCCGACGAGATCTGGCGGATCGATCGCGCCCGTCAAAAAGCGCTGCTCGCGTGGGATCATTTCGCCATCCTGCTCGGCCGGCCGACGAACCTCGCCTGGGGCGGCCCGAACGGCGATATACTTTACGTGGCGAACCTCGGCCGATATACGATCACCCGCGCCCACTTGCCGGGCGTGCGCGGCCACAAGCTTAACTAGAATTGCAAATTGCAGATTTCAGATTGCAAATTGAAAAACCGGGCCGGCAATCCAAAGATCTGCAATCTGCAATCTGCAATCTGCAATCTGCAATCTGAGATCTCATGCGCTTGACCGACAAAATCGCGATCGTCACGGGCGCCGCCCACGGGATCGGCAAGGCGATCGCGGCGCTGTTCGCGGCGGAAGGGGCGTGGGTCCTCGTCGCCGACGTGGACGACGCGGCCGGCGCGGCGAGCGTCGCCGCCATCCGCGCGGGCGGCGGGCGGGCCGTTTTTCGCCATGTTGACGTGGCCGATGAATTACAAGTCGCCGCCGCCGTCAAGCAGGCGGCCGAGGCCGGCGACGGCAGAATCGACGTGCTGTGCAACAACGCCTCATACTTGACCGAGTGGCACGACGTCGTCGCGGCGCCGCGGCAGGAATGGGAGAAGTGTCTGCAATCCGGTCTGCTCGGGACGGCCCATTTCACGCGCGACGTCTTGAAGGTCATGGTCCCACGCCGGTCCGGATCGATTGTCAACATCGCCTCGATCCAGGGGATCGTCGGCGCACGGACGTCGGCCGCGTACACGAGCATGAAACACGCGGTCATCGGCCTGACCCGGAGCGTCGCGACCGATTACGCCCCCTGCAACATTCGCGTGAACGCCATCTGCCCGGGCGCGATCGCGACACGAATTTCGCCGCCGCCCGGCGACGAAGTGCATCAACGGCAGATCGCCAAGACGCCGATGGGCCGCGTCGGCCAGCCGCGCGAGGTCGCGTACGCCGCGCTGTTCCTGGCCAGCGACGAGTCGTCATTCATCACGGGGGCGGTCATCCCCGTCGACGGCGGTTGGACGGCCGTTTGAGACCCGCTCGGAGTTTCGCCGCGAATGTCCGGTCCGACGCGCCGCCGCATCCGTCTCACCTACGTCGCCACCGGCGAATCCGTCGTCGCCGAAATGCTCGACGACGAGGCGCCGGAGGTCTGCCGCGCCGTTTGGGAGCTTCTCCCCGTCGAGGGCAAGGTCCTGCACGGCATGTATTCGGGGGCGGAGGTCTTCCTCCTCCTCGACAAGGCCGTGCCGCAGCCGCCGGAGAACCTCTGCCAGTTGCCGTTACCCGGCGAGGTGCTGTTGTTCAGCGACACGTCGTCGTCCGTCGCCAATTCCAAGAAGCCGATCAGCGAAATCTGCTTCGTCTACAACCGCGGCGTGGTCCTGCGCGGGCCGGAGGGCGTGCCGACGTATTGCTCGCTGTTCGCCCGCGTCCCGGGCGATTGGAAGTACGACTGGGTCGATTTCCGCACGGCGTGCCGCAAGGCGCGCTGGGAAGGCCCGCAGCTCTTACGCATCGAACGGGAACCGAGCGGCTAATCGCGCGGCGGTATGTTAAGCTGGACGCCCGTCCGGTTCTGCGAGGTTCGCCGATGGCACGCCTGGGCTCCGCGCGATTCCATGCGCTTCCGCTGCTCGTACTGATCGCCGGCTGTGGCCCGGGTTTGCCGAAGGTCTACCCGGTCACGGGCAAGGTCATGTACAAGGGCAAGGGCCCCGCCAGAGACCTGGCCCGGTACAATATCCAGTTTCAGTCGCTGACCGACCCCAAGGAGTTGCCCGGCGGCGAGATCGCCGAGGACGGGACGTTCACGCTCTACACGCGCGTCGGCGGGAAGGTGATTGCGGGCGCCAAGGAGGGGACGTATCGCGCCTGCATTGTCCAGCCGGCCGTCGAGGGCGGGCCGCCGCCGAAACTGGTCATCCCACGGCGGTATATTTCAATGGAGACGGCCAACTTGCAGTATGCGGTGAAGCCGGAACCGACTGAAATCACCATTGAGATTGAACGGTGATGAACGCGGGAAAGGAGATTCAGGTCAGAGCCGCGACGGTGAGGGCGCGGGCGCCCGCTCCCTCACCGTCGCGGCTCTGACAGCGCTGCGGCGCCCGCTCTCTCACGGTCGCGGGTCTGACCTTTCCCCTTCTAAAAGTTCGGCGACACCGGCTGCCCGTCGGAGCGTTCCGCGAGCCGGCCGAGCGTTATGTCGTCGACGCTGTTGCTGACCATCCGCACGCTGCCGTCGCAGAAGACGAACAGGCACACGCCGCTGTGCCAACTGCCGAACCGCTGGAACGTCTCACGAATGGGGCTCGCGCTGGCCCACGAGTCGGCGAGATCGGTCACGATCGGGAACGGCGCGGCCGGCGGAGAAGTCACGACGGTCGGCGCCCCGGCCGCCCGACGGAAGACCCGCGCGAACTGACCGTTATAGATGCTCCGGTCCTCGTTCTTGCCCCACCGCATGTCCGGCCGGACGTATTTCTCGCCGATCATGAAGGTGTTGCTCGTGCCGTCGGCGATCGTTTGAATCGTCGTCTGGCTCTGCCACGACGTGATCCGCGTACCGAGCGGCGAGAGGTACATGCTTTTCAGGTCGGTCCAGGCCTGGCCGTTCGGTTGCACCGCGGCCGTGGGAATCGAGATGCTCAGCGCGCCGTTGCCGTCGAGCGTGCCGACGTCGGTCCCGTGTGACGCGGCGTAATCGCTGAGCCCGCCCGGCCGGTGCGGATTGCCGGTGTAATTGCTCGGCACGTCCTTGTCGGTGCCGCCGTTGTCCACGCTCAGCCCAACTTCCGCGCCCCGGCGCGAGGGGCAGAAATAAATCGGAATGCTGACCGCGACCGGGTCGCCGGGCTGCCCGCGCAGCGGCTGGTCGTAATAGCGCAGTTGCGTGTCCCAATTTTTGAACGCCGCCTGCTGTTCGATGAACGGCATAATCAGCACGGCCCAGGTCGCCCAGTCCTGCCGGATGTACGTCGGCGGCAGGAACTGGTTGGCGTCGTGGTAATTGTGCACGGCGAGCCCGATTTGCTTAAGGTTGTTCTGACACTTCGCCCGGCTGGCCGCCTCGCGGACCTTTTGCACCGCCGGCAGCAACAGACCGATGAGCACGGCGATGATGGCGATCACCACGAGCAGCTCGATCAACGTAAACGCCGAGCTGGTGCGGCAGAACGCGGAGTGTCTTCGCATGATCAGACTCGTTTCCGTGACGGTGAACTCCCCCAGGGTGGCAGAGTACCATAGGGGGAGTGATTTCGCTAGCCGGGGCTAAAGGTTCTGCCCGGTCGCGACCGCCGAGGCATGATAAAATAAGGACATGACCACAAAGCGCAAGCTCGCCCGGGCCGCACCGCTCCGGTGGTATCGGGGGGCGGAGATCCCATTGCGCGTCATCCGACAGTTCGCCCGCCAAGTGGCCGAACGCTTCCGGCCGGACAAGATCATCCTGTTCGGGTCGCACGCGTACGGCACCCCGCACGCCGACAGCGATGTGGATATCCTCGTCGTCATGCCGGCCCGCAACGAACTCGACCAGGGGTTTAAGATCCACTCGACTCTGCTCCCGCCGTTCCCGTTGGAGG
>DATJGQ010000484.1:0-2128 GCA_035494815.1 Gemmataceae bacterium | reverse complement strand
GACGTTTCGACGTACCACTGCACCAGCGCGGACTGCCGCCGCCAGGGAAAGGCGGTGGCCCCGGGCGCCACACTGGCCAGGGCGCCGTCCAGCGCGTGCATGATGGCCAGCATGCGGCCCGCCTCGGGAGGGAAGGCGTTGACCGCCGCGGCGATGCCTTTGGCCGCGCCCGCGTCGACGATCGGGAAAACGTCGGACCCGCCGACGTATCCGAGCGGCGCCGGGTTGAGGTTGTTGCCCGCCAGATACTTCACCAGGTCCATGTAGTTGAACGTTTGAATGTCGGTCCCGGACGGTTGCATTCCGACGGCTGAGGTGACGGCCTTCGCGACGCTGTCACCCGAGCCGACAGGGCAGGTCGCCATGATCCGACAGTGCGTACCCGTCGCGTCGGTGGTGCTGTCCGCCAGAGCCCAGTTGCTCCGGTCTGCGGTGCGCAGCCAGGTCTGCCAACCGACGAGGACCTGGGCGAAGGACTCGGGCGGAAAGTGGACATTCACCACGTCGACGTCCGTGATAGGGAAGGTGGCGAAGGTCAAAGACGTTGTCACCCCGAAGTTTCCGCCGCCGCCACCGCGCAACGCCCAGAACAGATCGGGGTTCTCGGCGGCGGACGCCGTCACCGCCTGGCCCCCCGGCAGTATCACCGTTGCCGACGTCAGCGCGTCGCAGAGCAGACCTGCGTGCCGGGACTGGGCACCCAGTCCGCCGCCGAGGGCGTGCCCCGCGGCACCGACCGACGGGCAGATACCGGTCGGAATGCCCCGTCCCGCTGCGGCAAGCGTTTGATGCAAGTCGTACAGACTGGTCGCAGGCGGCGTCGTGACCCGGCCACTGGCGGCGTCGTAATTGATTCCGCCGGCAAGCTGACGCAGGTCGAACACCATCGCGCCGTTCGCCGTTGACGCGCCCGTGTACGAATGCCCACCGCTGCGCGGCGCGACCTTGAGCTTGTTGGCCGCAGCGAATGTCATCGCCTTCTGCACATCCTCAGCGGATTTCGGCGTGACGATGGCCGCCGGGTTCGATCCGTTGTAGATCGTGTTGAAAACCTGCTTCGCCGTGGCGAATTGGCCGCTATCAGGCAGTAGGACCGGGTTGCCGATGGTGGCCGACAAAGCATCCCAGCCGGTGGCGATCGGCTCGGCGGCAGCCCGTACCGAGCCGAAGACCGTGCCTGCAGCTAACGCCCCCGCGGCACCCCGCAGGAACGTCTGGCGGGATATCTCACGGGCCAACGTCGGGCTCCCGCGGTTGCGTCACATTTCGGATTCTCAATCACCGAACGACGAAACCCGGTTTGCCCCACCACCCGTTGCACGACCTTGATCAAATAGAGATCAGAATATGGAGTAGACCTTTCGCACGGTCTCGTGGATGTCCCACGTGCCCTTCCAGCCGGTGGGGAACACCGCGATGTCGCCGGTGCCGACTTCGGAAGGCTCGCCGCCGTCCGGGGTCACGGTCATCCGGCCGGACAAGAGGTAGATGACCTCGTTCTCTTCCTGAACCCAGTACGACGGCCCCGGCGTGCACTGCCAGATGCCTGCCGATTTGCCGCCGTCGACCCACATCTCGACGCCGTGAGTCGCCATCGGATCGCCGGTCGCCTCTTCGAGCGTCCCCCAGTCTTCCAACTCGGCATCGGCGGCCTGGGCAAGGATTGCGGTGGAAATCGTGTTCACATTCGTGCTTTCTCTGGGAAGGGAAGTGAAATCGGTTCGGGGGCAACGCGACTGTTGCCGTCGGCGTCGAATCGGTCGAGCCCGAGGTCGGTGAGGTCCAGCCAGTCGCATCGGCCGGTCATCGTCATGTCGACGGCCACCTCGGCAACCGCCGGGCCCCACATCATGCCGTGGCCCGCCGGGCTCGCGACGACGGTGCCCTGGACCGGGCCGTCGTCGGTGAGCAGTGGTCCGAGGATCGGCAGATGGTCGGGGGTGTAGTCGATCGTCGCCGCCCACGTCCTGCGTAGCCCGAGCCCCTTCAGGCCGGGCAGCAGTTCTTCGATCCGGCCGCGGACCTTCTGGTAGTAGATCTCGTCGAAGTCGGCCGCAACTCCGGGCGCTTCTTCGGGATTGCTCATACCCCACAGCAGTCCGCCGGCTTCGCCTGGCCGCCAGTAGAT
>DATJGQ010000483.1:0-4297 GCA_035494815.1 Gemmataceae bacterium | reverse complement strand
CGGCAAACATCTCCTCCGGGCGAGGAGGCGCGGCGGAATCCCGCGGGAAGACAAAGTGAATCGCCACAAACCGGGCCTCACGCCTTTGCGGCTAACGACTACGTTCACTTGCCAGGCCGGCTGCAAGGCACTTGATGTCTCGGAATGCCGCAAGGCCGGCCCGGTCAAGTGTAGCGCGCGGTTCAGCGGCACTACTCAGGCCGGAGCCAATCAGACACACCGACGTCCGTTAACAGTGCTACTGGTTCGAGCGCTCCGTCCAAGCCTAAATATGAGGGATACACACCATCGCCAAATCCAGAGGAAAACAGCGCGGCTGAACCCTTCGGCGTTTCGATATGGACCCATGACCGCGTGTGCCTGTAGACCTTATCCATTTCAGCATCGACTTCGTGGAAAAACTTCATGTCCGGATCGCTTGCCTCGTTGATAAGATCGACTGCTTGCGGATCGGCAAAACAGCCGGTACCCGAATCGACACCGTAGCCAAGAATATGCCCGGATTGAAGTGTCGATACGTCTTGCCCGGCAATAAGTGCCATTTCCCAACGTGCGACAGGCCGATCTGAAAACCGAACTTGGACAAACGCGATCCGTTCGTCAGTTGCGAACGCTGCGATTGCGATCATGACCGGGTACCGACCGGGCCTCACCTGGCGCGTGAATGGTTGCCGCTCCATGATGAAGCCGTCTGCCGCGACGATCTCCCCCGTCGGCAACCAAAGATCCGGCAAACGGTAAACGTGGGCGTCGGCGGGTTTGTCGTCAAAGGTAAGCCTGCAATCGGGCCCAAGTGCATCTGCAAAGCATAAAGCATCTGCCATTTTGGTGCTGGCTGACGACAGATTGAAATTGTGCATTCGTCACCGCCTTACGTTGCCCCGGAACCATTGATTTGAATAACCGCGGTGGCTTTTACCGTTGCAACCGCCTGCGGCGGTCACGGTAGCTCCCGTGTGCGGCGGGTCACGGCCGTCCTTTCGACTTGGACTGCGGGTCCGGCAGTGCTCGCTCCGTCGCGAGTCCCTTGTCGCCCTGGTATTTCATCCAGGCGTCCAAATCCGACCGCAGGGCCTTCAGCCGGTCGCCGTGTTGGGAGTCGGCGGCGAGGTTCGTCAGCTCCCACGGGTCGGTCGCGAGGTCGTACAGTTCCTCGGCCGGGCGCTTGCGATAGCGGCTGACGATCGCGGCCGCGGCCGGGTCGGATTTCTTGACCCATGAATCCCAATAATCGCGGCCGTCGGTCGCGGCCTTGCCGAGGTCCACGTGCGTATGGTGCTCGGCGGCCGGGTTGAGGTTGCGGATGTACTTCCAGTGGCGCGTGCGGACTCCCCGCATGGGGTAGCGGTTCATGTTCCCGTCGCCACTGTGGGTGAGGAACACCTTGTCCCGGTGGGTGTTTTTTTCGCCGCGGAGGACGCCCAGGAACGACTTGCCGCTCAGTCCCTCGGGCGGCGTAGCGCCAACCGCTTCGAGACATGTCGGCAGGATGTCGATCCAACTGACGATGGCGTCGGCGGTGCTGCCCGGCTTGATCCGTCCCGGCCAGGCCGCGAGCATCGGCGTGCGGACGCCGGCGTCGTAGAGGTTCCACTTGCCGAAGGGGAATTGCGAACCGTGGTCGCTGCTGAACAGCAACAGCGTGTCCTTGCCGAGGTGCTTCGCGGCCGCGTCGTAGACCAGCCCGAGGTCGCGGTCGCTGTTCGCGACGGCCTGCAAGTACCGAGCGCGGGCTCGCCGTGTCTCCTGGGTGTCCACGAGCGTCGGCGGCAGTTTCAAGCCTGCCGGGTCGAGAGGGGACTCCTTCGGCCACGGGACGTGCGGCCAATTGGTCCCGACCATCAGGCACAGCGGTTTGTCGGTCTTGCGGTCGGCGAGCCATTTCACCGCGGCTTCGACGCAATTATCCTCGTGATACCGGTAGTAGCTCGCGTGGTCGAAGCCGTACTCCGTCACCTGCGCGTAGTGGGCCACTTTACCGAAGGAGACGACCTCGTAGCCGAGTTCTTTGAAGTACGCCGGCCACTTCTTCAACTCGGCCCGCGGCCGGCTGTGGTTGAGCATGGCGCCGTTCCGCATCGGGTCGAGCGACGTGAGCAGGGCCGCACGACTCGGGGCACAGCTCGGCGAGGCGACGAAGGCGTGCGTGAGGGTGATGCCGTCCTTCGCCAGCCGAGCCATGTTCGGCGTCGGGACTTCGTTGCCGCCGTAGGGCGAGCAGTCGGCCCAGCTGAGATCGTCGGCGATGAAGACGACGATGTTGGGAGCCGCCGCGCCGGCGCGACCGGCGAGAGCGCCAAACATGAGCGCGGCCAGGATGAGACGTTTCACGGGACGGACTTTCTCCAAGTCAGCGCCTTCTCGGTCAGTCGCTTCACGACGTTCGGGCGTCGGGCGGCGACGTCGTTCGTCTCGCGCGGGTCGGCGGCGAGATTGTACAATTCCGCCCCGGTGCCGTCGGCGTTGACCAGCAGCTTCCAGTCGCCGTCGCGGACGGCGACATTCGGGCTGCGATGCCGGGCGTCTTGCGGGTAAGCGAACGAGGTCGTGTTGCGGCCGTACTCCCAGAACAGCGGCTTGGACCGGGTCGGTGATTCGCCTTTGATCGCGGCGGTCATGTCCTCGCCGTCGGAGGTGTAGTCGCTCGGTAACTTGGCCCCGCAGACCGTGGCGAGTGTCGGCAAAAAGTCGACGGCCGCGATGACCGTCGTCTCGTTCACCCGCCCGCCCGGAGTCACGCCCGGCCACCACGCGACGACCGGCACCCGGAAGCCGCCCTCATACAGGCTGAGTTTCTGCCCCCGCAGCCCGCCGACGCGCTCCCGCTCGAACGGCGGCGACGCCCCGTTGTCGCCCAGGAACAGCACCAGCGTGTTCGTGCCCTTCAACCCGTCGAGCAGCCGGCCGACTTGCCGGTCGGCTTCGGCGAGCACCGCTTTGTACCGCGTCATCTGCGGCGCCTCGCCCGGCGTCCGCACGGCCTTCATCTGCTCCTCGGACGGCAGAAACGGCGTGTGCGTGTCGTCGAACCAGAGGTTCACGAAGCACGGCTTGCCGGCGTTCTTCCGGAGGAAGTCGAGCGTCTGATCGACCATCCACCGGGACCGCTCGTGTCGCGGCACCTGCTGCGGTTCGAGCTGGTTCTGTGGTCCCCATGGGGTGGTCTTCAGTCCGAGCGGCGCGGCCGGCTCCGGACTTTCGTAGGTGCCGAGGCCGATATCGTAGCCGTACGCGGCGAACTTCGGGGCGTCGGTCACGTCGCGGCCGCCGCCGAGGTGCCACTTGCCGATGTGGGCGGTCGCGTAGCCGGCCTCATTCAACGCCCGCGGCAACGACGGGGCTTTCGGGTCCAGGAAGTCGGCCATCTCGCACGCGCGATTGCCGGCCTTCGTCTGCTCGTAACTCGTAATCCTCCACCGCGCCGGGAACTGGCCGGTGATGATCCCGCACCGCGACGGCGAGCAGATCGGCGAGACGACGTATCCTTGCGTAAACCGCACACCTTCGTTCGCCAGCCGATCCATGTGCGGCGTCTTCTGCATCGTGTTGCCGTAGCACGACGGGTCGCCCCAGCCGAAATCGTCCATCAGAACGATGACGACGTTAGGTCTCTCGACGGCGAGTGCGGCCGCCGACGTTACAAGGATTGCGAACGCTGTACAGAGTCGTGTCACGGAACGCTGCCTCAAACTGTCGGGATGACGATGCTGGCCCGGGCCAGTTTATTCGCGGGAGCGACTCGTGAGGAGCTTAGCGGCTGCTCCAAAACCCCTCCCCCGGCCCCTCCCCGAAGCGGGGAGGGGAGAAAGAAAGACTCGTCTTCCTCCCCTCCCCGCTTCGGGGAGGGGCCGAGGGAAGGGTTAAGATCTGGACTCTAGCGGCGTCCCACCGCCACGAACGTCGTCCCGCTAAGCGCCGGAATGTGAACGCGGAGTCGGCCGGCTTCGTTGGTCGCATTGCCGGGGCGGCCGGTGAAGATGTCCGTCCACGGGCCCGGCGTCGGACTCGGCGGCAGTTCGATGACGTCGTCGGCGTCCTCGCGGCCGAAATTCAGCACGGTCACGGCCAGCGGGTGGTCGGGCAACTTGAGGATCAGCGCGCAGACGCCCGGCGACTTCGGCTCCGGCACCGCCAGGAGTTCGCCCTCGGCGACTCGGTACTGTCGGCGGGCGGCGAGCATCGATTTCAGCCGCGAAGCAAACGAGTCGAAGTCGCGCAACTGTTCCGGCACGGGCCCGTAGAGCGTTTTCGCCCGCGGCAGACCGATCGCGGACGTCGTCGCCCGCTCGTTCGCGCC
>DATJGQ010000482.1:0-2421 GCA_035494815.1 Gemmataceae bacterium | reverse complement strand
CGGTCGCGCTTCGCTGCGCGTCGCGGCTACTGTGAACGTTTACTGTAGCCGCGACGCGCAGCGGAGGGCGGCCGCTCACAACGTTTTCAAATACTCGATCACCGCCATCCGCTCCGCATCGGTCAGCGCGTCCCCGAAAGTGTGTCCGCCGTTTCCGCGGCCGGGCTGGGTCGTGTCGTACACCTTTCGCCGCTCGATCACCGGCAGCGTCGCGGCCGGCGGCGGCACCTCGCGGAATCTCCAGCCCAGTCGCGTCGTATCATAGTCTTCCGCCGCGGTGCGGTACGACCGCGTGAACACCTTCGGCCGGGCCTTCGAATTGAGCACGTGGTAGACGGTCGGGGCACAGCCGTTGTGGAAGTACGGGGCCGTCGCCCACACACCGTCGAGAGGCGGGGCCTGGTAACCGACGGTCTCTTTCGGCGGCCGCGGCGGGCCCTTGCCGCCGAGCTCCGCCTGAGCGAACCAGGTCTTGGCATAATAGTGGGAAAATGTCTGCGAGATCCCGTCGTAGCGGTGACGGTCCGTGCCGACCTCCTCGAGCGGGATCACCTTATTCGGGTAGGAGCCGTCGGAGCCGTAGGAGCCGTGGCAGCGGGAGCAGTTCTGCGAGAACAGCGTCTTGCCCTTAGCGGCGAGCGCGGCGTCGATCGCGAACGGGTACTTCGGCGGGTCGATCGTCAGGAAGTACTCGAGGATGTCAGCGAAGTCGGCCTCGGCTTTCTCGAACGCCGGCAGCCCGTTGGTCGGGCTCATCATGAACTGCATGATCGACCGGACCGAGCGGGCGTCGGCGCCGCCGGTGTGGTACATCGTCTTTTTCTTTTTCAGGAGCCACCAGGCTGGGACGTCTTCGCAGAGGTCGTCCTGCAAGCCCAGGTCTAGCCGCTGCGGTCGCAACGACAGGTCCGGGTTGCGATAGCCGAGCAGGTAGACTCCCATGCCGCCGGCCTCGCTGGTGCCCCGGACGTTGCAAAAGCGGAATGGTGTTCGCGGCGGCAGCCCCTGGGCCCCGTTGAGATCGGCGAAAAGCGCTTCGATGTCGAGGGTCGTATTGCCGAGGCCGACGTAACTCTGTCCGAGGATCGACCCGCCGTGGCAGATCATGCAGTCGACGCTGATCCCCTTCGCGATCAGTCGCCAACCCTCGCGGAGGCCCATCGGCAAGCCGGCGTTCGGGTACGGGGCGGGATGCAGGCCGTAGTAGTCCTGCACCACCCGGTCATAGTCGGCCGGCTTCTCGGTCACGCCGGGCCAGCGCTTCCAGACGTCGGCGTACGCCTCGGGCGACCAGACGGCCGGGTTGTAAATCTTCTCGAGCAGCGCCTTGCGGCCGCGGTCGGCGGCGCTTTCGCCGGCCCAGACCGGCAGCGTCAGCGTCGTGACCACGAGTCCGAGGATCAGCATCCGTCGCGGCATCCGGCGAATCTCCGGGAGTGCTCATCGGGACGACTCTATCCTAGTATGGACCGTGCTCGGGCTCCAACCGCAACCGGAGGGAACCATGAAATTCGCCGTCATCGGCGCGGCAGGTCAATTGGGCCGCGATTTGTGCCCGCGGCTGACCGGCGAAGTCCTTCCCCTCGACCGCACCGGCGCCGACCTGACGAACGCCGCGATGTTGCGGGCGACGCTCGGCGAAGAGCGTCCGGACGTCGTCGTGAATTGCGCCGCGTACAACTTCGTGGACAAGGCCGAGTCTGAACCCGACGCCGCGTTCGCGGTCAACGCCTGGGGCGTCCGCCAACTCGCACGGATCTGCCGCGAACTCGATTGCGCGCTCGTCCATTTCAGCAGCGATTACGTCTTCGGGCTGGACGCACGGCGAAGCACGCCGTATCGGGTCAGCGATGCGCCGGGCCCGCTGAGCGTCTATGCGATGAGCAAATTGGCCGGCGAATACTCGGTGCGGGCCGAATGTCCCAAACACTTCGTGATCCGCACGTGCGGGCTGTACGGCGTGTGGGGCTCCGGCGGCAAAGGCGGCAACTTCGTCGAGACGATGCTCCGGATCGCGGGCCAGGGAAAGCCGCTGCGGGTCGTCAATGATCAGCATTGCACGCCGAGTTACACGGCCGACGTCGCGGTGGCGACCGCCAACCTGATCGCGACCGGAAAGTATGGCCTCTATCACGTCACGAACGCGGGGGCGACGACGTGGTACGAACTCGCGAAAGCCGCGTTCGAGGTGGCGGGGGTCAAAGCCGACCTTACGCCGATCCCGACGAGTGACTACCCGACGCCGGCGCGGCGACCGCTATACAGCGTGCTGGCCTTGGACGCACTGGCGGAGGCGGGCGTTCCGACGCCGCGACCCTGGCGAGACGCGGTGGCGGAGTACTTGCGGGAACGCAAGACTCGGTCCTCTTAAGCGAAACCGACCAGCCCGAAGCGCGAGCGAGGGAGGCGTGTCATTGCATG
>DATJGQ010000481.1:0-2291 GCA_035494815.1 Gemmataceae bacterium | reverse complement strand
GTAGTCGTCCGGGTTGCACTTTACGTCCGCCCGGCGGAACAGTTTGCTCTCGCCGGTCTTCATGTCGTAGCGGTACATGCTCGGCGGCGTGGCGAAACTGGAGAATGAGTAGAACGTCTCGGTATCGGTCCGCTTACCGTTGAACCCGCCGGCCGTACCGAGCCCGGGCAGTTTCACCTCGCGAACGAAGGTGCCGTCGGGCTTGAAGATCTTGATCTGCGTGTGCGCGTCGTGCAAGTAGTCGCCGACGAGCAGGTCGCCCACCCAGGAAACGGACGTGAGATTGTCCGCCGCCTGGGGGATGATCTCCTTCCAATTGGACTTCGCCGGATTTCGGCCGTCGATGGCGACGACGCGGCTCCGCGGGGCGTCCAGGTCGGTGCGGACGTAGAAGACCGGGCCGTCGTTCCCGATCGGCGAATTGCGGCTGTCGAAGTCATCGATCAACGGTTGCGGCTTGTTGCCGGCTTGCGACAGGTCCTGGAAAAACAGGCGCGAACGACGGCTGGTCGTGCCGTCGCTGATCGAGATTACGAGGTACTTGCCATCCTCGGTGACGCCGCCGTTGATGCCCCATTTCGGCTGGTCCGGCCGCTCGTAGACGAGCGTGTCCTCGCTCTGCGGCGTGCCGAGGCGGTGGAAGTAGAGCTTTTGATTCAGGTTCAGGCTCTGAAACGTCTCGCCCGGCTCGGGCGCGGGAAACCGGCTGTAATAGAAGCCCTTGCCGTCCTTGGTGAACGACGCGCCGGAGAATTTCACCCACTTGATTTCGTCCGACTGCTGTTTGCCGGTGTCGACGTCGAGCACCTTCCAGACGTTCCAGTCCGAGCCGGCCTCGGCGACGCCGTACGCCAGCCTCTTGCCGTCGTCGTCGACCTCCAACCCGGCGAGCGCGACGGTACCATCCTTCGACCACGTGTTCGGGTCCAGCAGCATCCGCGGCTCGCCGTCGAGTTTTTCGAGCGTGTACAGCACCGACTGGTTCTGCAGGCCGTCGTTCTTCGAGAAGAAGTAGCGGCTGCCTTCCTTCTGCGGGACGGAGTAGCGGGCGTAGTTCCACAATTCGGTGAGCCGCTTTTGGATCGCTTCACGCTCAGGGATCGACTTGAGGAACGCGTCGGTGACTTTATTCTGTTCGGCGACCCAGGCCGCGACCTCGGGCGACTTGCGAACGTCGTCCTCGAGCCAACGGTACGGGTCGGGCACGATCGTGCCGTGATAATCGTCCGTATGATCGACGCGACGGGTGGCCGGGTAGTTGAGCGGTCCGTCCGCGGCCGGGGCCGCCACGGCGGCGGCCAGCGCGACGACGACGAGAACGATCCAAACGTGAGACGACATCAGTGACACTCCTGGTCGGAATCAGATGCCATTTGTCTTGTCTTATTATTTCGGCGGCGCGGTGATCTGGTAAGTGGTCGACCAGGACTTGTCATTCGTCATGAGGGTTTCGTCACTCCCGAATGGCGTTTGGTCATTCCCTGATTGCGTTACTTCGGGGCATGGTGCATAGTAACGCGCACGTCGCCCGCGGCCAGCAGCCGGAGTCAGCCATGCACCGACGCACATTCCTCGCCTCGAGCGCCGCCGCGTTGACCGCCTCCAGGCTGCATGCGGCCGTAAGCAAACCGCCGATTATCGACACGCATCTGCATTGCTTCGCCGGCGAGGACGACCCGCGGTTCCCGTATCACAAGGACGCCCCCTACCGGCCGAAAGAACCCGCGACGCCCGAGCAACTGCTCGCCGCGATGGACGCGGGCGGCGTCGCCGGCGCAGTGGTCGTCCACCCGGAGCCGTACCAGGACGATCACCGTTATCTGGAATACTGTCTCGCCAAGTCGCCGCGGCTGAAAGGCACGGCATTACTGTTCGCGGAACGCCCGGACACGCCCGCAAGGCTGCGGGATCTCGCCAAAAAGCTGCCGATCGTCGCGGTGCGAATCCACGCTTACTCGCCGCAGCGGCTGCCCCCGTTCGACAAGCCCGAAGCGCTCCGTAACCTCTGGAAGGCGGCCGGCGAGTCGGGCTTGGCGGTGCAGTTACACTTCGAGCCGCGGTACGCGCCGCCGTTCGAGCCGTACATCCGCGAGTTCAAGGACGTGCGGGTGCTGATTGATCACCTCGGCCGGCCGTTCCAGGGGACGCCGATGGAGCACGAGCGGGTCGTCGGCTGGGCGAAGTATCCGAACGTGATCATGAAGTTGTCGTCGGTTCCGGCACGCGAGCAGTATCCACACCGCGACCCGGGGGCGGTCGTGAAGCAGTTGACGTCGGCATTTGGCGCGGAG
>DATJGQ010000480.1:0-5132 GCA_035494815.1 Gemmataceae bacterium | reverse complement strand
ATCCCTCGTCCCTCATCCCTCATCCCTCCCCCTCCGGGAGACCCCGATGGCAACGAAAGTGGCAGTAGGAGACATCCGCAACCTCGCGTTGGTAGGCCACGGCGCGGCCGGCAAGACGACGCTCGCGGACGCGATGCTGTTCAAGGCCGGTGCCGTCACCCGCCGTGGCAGCGTCGACGACGGCACCAGCGTCTCCGACTACGACGACGAGGAACACAAACGCAAGTTCTCGATCGACACGAGCATCTTGCACTGCGAGTACCAGGGCAAAGACCTGCACATCCTCGACGCGCCCGGCTACCCCGACTTCGTCGGCGCCGCGCTCGGCGCACTCAACGCCGTCGAAAACGCGGTGATCGTCGTCAACGCGGGCCACGGCATCGAGGTGAACACCCGCCGCATGTTCAAAGGCGCCGGCGAACGGTGCAAGGCCCGGTTCGTCGTCCTGAACAAGCTCGATGCGGAAAACCTGGAGTTCGAGCAGCTCTACGACCAGATCCGCCAGACGTTCGGAAAGGCCTGCGTCCTGCTCAACGCCCCGCTCGGCGTCGGCCCGAAGTTACATGGTGTCGTCAGCGTCCTCGCCGGCGGCGATCAACCGGCCGACTGTCCGGTGAAACTCGCCGACGCCCGCACGCAACTCGTCGAGGCCGTTGCCGAAAGCGACGACGCGCTGACCGAAAAGTACCTGTCCGAGGGCGACCTAACGAATGACGAATTGATCGCCGCCCTGCCGAAGGCGATCACCGCCGGCACGGTCATCCCCGTCCTTTGCGCGTGTGGCAAAAAAGAGATCGGCGTTCCCGAACTCATGGAAGCGGTCGTCCGCTTCGGAGCGCCGCCGACCGCGGTCGGCGGCAACGGCGCCGTCGCCGACGAAGCGGGCGCGTTCGTCGGCCGCGTCGTGAAGACGGTCAACGACAAGTTCGTCGGCCACCTGAGTTTCGTCCGCATCCTGTCCGGCAAGCTCGCCGACCACGCGACGGTGCACAACCTTCGGACCGGCAAGCCCGTCCATCTCGGCGCGATTATCAAAGTGCAGGGCAAAACCCAGGAGTCGGTCAAGGAGGCGATCGCCGGCGACATCGTCGGCCTGCCGAAGGTCGAGGACTTGCACATCGGCGATACCGTCGCCTCCGCCGCGAGCGCCCAGAAACTGCCGCTGCCGGCCTATCCGCTCCCGATGTTCGGCTTGGCCGTCGAGCCGAAGGCCCGTGGCGACGAGCAGAAAATCTCGCAGAGCCTGCACAAGATCGCGGACGAGGACCCGACCTTCAAAATCAGCCGCGACCCGCAAACGCACGAAATGGTCATCACCGGCGTCAGCCAGCTGCACCTCGACGTGATCCGCGCACGGTTAAAACAGCGGTTCGACCTCGACGTCGTCACGCACGAACCGAAGGTCCCGTACCGCGAGACGATCACCTCCGAGGCCGCCGCCGACTATCGTCACAAGAAGCAGACGGGCGGCCGCGGCCAGTTCGGTGAGGTGCATCTCCGCGTCTATCCGCTTCCGCGCGAGATCAAAACGCAGCAAGAGCTCGAAGAGAAGTTCGCCAACAAGTCCAAGTTCGAAAAGATGCGGTCCGTCCACTACGACGCCGAGCACAACTTCGCCTTCATTGACCACATCGTCGGCGGCACGATCCCGAACCAGTTCATGCCCGCGGTCGAGAAAGGCTGCAAGGAGCTGCTCGACCGCGGCGCCCTCGCCGGCTATCGCATGCAGGACATTGCCGTCGAAGTACACTTCGGCAAGTACCACGACGTGGATAGTTCCGAAGCCGCGTTCAAAACGGCCGGCCGGCAGGCGTTCAAGAAGGGCGTTCTCGCGGCGCGACCGGTCTTGATGGAGCCCGTCGTCGACTTGGAAGTGACTGTTCCTTCCAAGTACACGGGGGCGATTCTCGGCGACCTGAATACCAAGCGGGCCCGCGTGGAAAACCAGGAGAGCCTGCCCGGTGATATGGCGATGATTGCCGCGAAGGCGCCGCTCGCCGAAGTCGCGAAGTACGCCGCCCAACTCGGGAGCATCACGCAAGGGCAGGGGGCCTACACGATGAGCTTCAGTCACTACGACCTGGTCCCGCCGAACGTGCAACAGCAGATCGTGTCGAAGGCGAAAGTCCAGGACGAGGACGAAGAGTGACGAAATTTCAGATTGCAGATTTCAGATTGCAGATTGAAAGACCAGTTTTTCAATCTGCAATCTGAAATCTGCAATCTGAAATCCTCCCAATTCATTCCCTCTTGCGAAAACCCCCCGTCACTGCGAAGCTAGCCCTAACGTCCGCCGTCCCGTCCCCCTCCGAGGGCCGACGCATGTCCGCGTTCCTGAAATTCGTCACCTCCGAATGGTACTTTGCCGTCCCGCTGTTCCTTATGTCGCTCGTCGCGGTGACGCTGGTCATCTGGCGGATCCTGCTGAACCTCGACGCCAAGACCAGCCTCAACGAATTCCTGCCGAAATTCCAGCAAAAGCTCGACGCGGACGGGCCGGAGGCCGCCCTCGCCTGGTGCCGCACGCAGAAGGGCGTCATCGCCCGTAAGCTTTTCCCGGCCGCCCTAGAAACGCGAGCCCAGGGACTCACCGCCATGCGACGGGCGATGGCAAATGTCATCGAACTCGAAATCCTTCCCGACTTAAACTTCCTGATGGCCCCGATCCTCGCCATCGCCAAGACCGCGACCATGGTCGGCCTGTTGGGCACGGTTATCTCGATGATCAATACGTTCAGCGCGATCGAACAGGAAACGACGGCCGGCGGCGTCACGCAGCACTCCGGGGCGATCGGGCTGGCACTCTTCGCGACGGCGATCGGCCTGGTGACCGCCATCCCGCTCGCCTTTTCGCACGTCCTCTTCAAAGACTGGATCGCCCGGCAGGAATTGAAAATGAAGAGCGCCGGCCAGAAGCTGCTGGTGCTGGTTCAGGATAAGGGCCAGGGTCAGAGCGCGGCCCGTCGCGTCGGGTAATGCCAATGGCCAAATCCAAAGGCTATGACGTCTGGCTGACGGCCACGAACCGCGTCTACCGGGCCGTCCCGTACGACAAGGTCGCCGACTGGCTGCAGGAGGGGCGAATCGTCGGCAGCGACCGCGTCCGGCCCGAGGGCGGCGGCAACTGGGACCTCGTCTCGGCGTCGGCGCTTTTCGCGGCTTACCTGCCGCGGCCGTCGCCACAACCGGTCGCCGAAGACCGGGCCGAAGCGCTCGAACCGGTCGGCTTCGACATCCCGTCCCCGCGCCGGCCGCTCGATGACGACGAAGACGTCGACATGATCCCGCTCATCGACATCAGCCTGGTGCTGCTGATTTTCTTCATGATGACTGCGACCGTGGCCGTCAGCGGCGCCGACATCCCGACGCCGCAGGTCTATCAGGGCGTCGGCCTCATGGGCAGCGACCCGTCGACGTTCTGGATCGGCATCGACCGCGGCGAAGGCGGTAAACCGCTCTACTCAATGGGACAGGGCGACCGCCCGCCGCAAGATACCGACCGAAACCTGACGCAAGAGCAAGTCCTCGCCCGGCTCGACGCGAAGATCAACCCGTCGTCCGGGGCGATGTCCGGCATTTCCGTCCGAGTCGCGGCGCATAAGCAGACGCCGTTCGGCACCGTGCAAGCGCTGACGGCCGAACTGGAGAAGCGGCGCGGGCCCGGCCGCATCAGTGAGATCAAGGCCGAGATGAACGAGAGGTCGAAATGACCTGGAGCGTCCGCCACGCCGGTTCGCCGCGGTCCGTCGCCGGCCTGACGACGGAGGAGGTCGTCACCGGCCTGACCGACGGCCGCTGGGAGACGACCGACGAGATCCGCGGCGCCGAGGAGACGCTCTGGCGGCCGATCGAGGAGCATCCGCAGTTCGCCGAAATCGCATTCGACCTCGAGCCGCCGCCGCCGACCTACCACCCCGACGAGACGCGGCTCGACATGAACCCGCTGATCGACGTTGCGCTGGTGCTGTTGATCTTCTTCATCCTGACGACGAGCTACGAGACGATCCGCAAAGTCCTGGACATGCCCGGGGCGACCGCGAAGGCCGAGAACAAGATCCGGCAGATCGACCCGAAGCAGGTCCAAGAGACGATGATCTTCATCACCGCCCGGATGGAGAGCAGCCAGCCGAAGGTCGAAGTGGAAAAACAGGTCGTGCCGGAGGGCGACCTAACCAGCTATCTGACCCGGCACGTCCGTGACACGAAGAAGCTCATTGTGCTGATCGACGCATCATCGGAGGTTGAATGGAACACCGTCGCCGCGATCATGGACGCGGCCCGCGGCGCCGGCATTACCCGGACGCTGTTTCTGGACAAGAGGCAACCGCCGGTCACCACAAGACCTGGTGGACAACAATGATGTCGTACTGGCGAAGGCCGCGCATGATCACCTGAAACCGCGTCTCACGGATCTGCTCTTCGCGCTTATTCTGGTGCGCCAATTCTTTCCGCAGCAACAACTCCTCCAGTTCCTTCGGGAAGAATGCGCCGATTCGATCCGGCACGAAATTCAGTCCCAGGCCCGTGGCCAGTTGCTGAACGGAGTCGGGCTTATCGTCGATCCAATAGATGCGCTCGCGCATTAACCGTGCGAGGTCATCTTTCTCCCATTTGACCGGTCGGTGCATCACGTTTTTGATGAACTTGATCTCGTTCTCCGGCGGGACGGCAATCGCAAGTATCCCTCCCAGCGCGTTCAACTGTCGCAAATAGTCGATCCCCCCCGCCGTGCTAAATGAGATCGTCCACTTCAGCCGCCGCTTGGCCGTCTGACTCAACTTGCCTAGGCCGGAACCGTCGCCGTCTCCCGGTCCGCTGCCTGGCCCACGGCCGCCCCCGTCGCCGGGACCGCCCTTGCCTTTGCCGGCGGCGAGCGCGTCGCGCAGATTCTTGTCGAGCTTGTTGAGCCGGTCGAGGGCGTCGGTGCCGCGCTCCGCGATCTTCGCGATCTTTCGCTGGGCCTCCGGGTCGTCGGTGAGGCCTGCGAAGATGTCGGTCGGCGAGACGGTGAGCGGGGCGTCGGGGTTCGCTTTATCCGTGGATCGGGCCTCCCTCGGCAGGTCCCGCGACTTCGTCGCTTCCACCAGCCCGCCGGTGCTGCCGCCGGACGCCGAGCCGACGCCGAGGGGATT
>DATJGQ010000479.1:0-2551 GCA_035494815.1 Gemmataceae bacterium | reverse complement strand
TGACGAATAGTCCGTGGTGGTTCCGGCTTATTCGTCATTCGGTTTTCGTCATTCCTTCGTCATTCGTCATTGGGCATTCGTGATTAGCCGGTCAGCACGTGCCGCAGTTCCTCGAGCAACTCCTTCTCTTCGACCGGCTTTTTCAGGAACCCGGCGCAGCCCTGCGATTCGGCCCACTCGCGGGTCAGGATCGTCCCGGTCGTCACCACGATCGGCGGCGCCGTCTTGTCCGTCCGCTTTTTGAGCCGTTCCAGGAAGTGCCAGCCGTCCAAGACGGGTAGCAGCATGTCCAGCAGGATCACGTCCGGGGCGGGCCCGGCGTCGAGCCGGTCCAGCGCCTCCAGTCCGTTCGCTACCGTCACGACGTCGTACCCGTTCTTCCGGAGGATGGCGGCTAACCCTTCGCGAGTGAAGCCGTTGTCCTCGACCAGCATGACCGTCTGGGTCATCGCAGTGTACCTGGCATACGGCAAGCCGGCGCTATTGTAGATACCGCGATCGAAGCGGCCGCAGCATCACAGGTCTTTTGCTTGAAGTGGGAAGTGGTCGGACCGCCCGACTCGATCGCCCAATCCCCCCGTCGCGCCGACTCCCGGCGGCCAAAAATGCTGCACTTTTGATGCCGGTTCTCAACCAAGCCCGCGACGCCCGCGCGATTTCGCGGATTCAGCCTCGCACCACGCCTGCTTGCTCCATTCGCCGCCAAGCGTCGGCCAGCGAACCGTGCACGTCAATGCCGCGACAGGCGGCCTCGATCACCGTGACTTCAAAGCCCAACCGCCGGGCGTCCAGTGCCGTGTAGGCAACGCAAAAATCGGTCGCCAGTCCGACGACGAACAGCCGCTCCAACCCGCGCTCCCGCAGATAGCCGGCCAAACCGGTCGGCGTCTCCCGATCGTTCTCGAAGAACGCCGAGTACGAATCGATCTCGCGGCGGAAACCCTTGCGGAGGATCAGTTCGCAACGGGCCGCGTCCAGGTCCGGATGGAACTCCGCCCCGGGCGTCGCGCGGACGCAGTGGTCCGGCCAGAGGATCTGCTCGCCGTATGGCAACTGGACCTTCTCGAGCGGTTTCCGGCCGGCGTGCGACGATGCGAACGACAGGTGATCCGCGGAGTGCCAGTCTTGCGTGAGGACGACGTGCGCGAACCGTCTCGACAGGTCGTTGATGACCGGCACCACCGCGTCCCCCCCGGGTACGGCGAGCGCGCCGCCGGGGCAGAAATCGTTCTGGACGTCAATGACCAACAGCACGTCCGTCGGTGACGTCGGGCGGGTCACTTCTTCGCCTCCGGCTGTCGATTGTACTTCTTGAGCAGCTCGCGGACCCGGTCGTGCGGCAGCGCGGGGGCCGTGTGGCCGTCTCGGCCGGTCATCGTTTCGGCGGCGACCAGCGCGTTGATGATCGCTTCCTCCGTGGCCTGCACGGTCGCATCGAACAGGCCGCCCATTCGCTCGTTCGGGAGCATGGTGAGCGAGGCAAGGCCGTCGCGGCGGGCTGCATTCGGATTCGCCGTCGAAAAGGCGAGGAAGATGTCGCCGGAGCCGTTGCCCGCCGTGCTGCCGGTGCGGGCCAGGCCCATCGCCGCGCGACGCGCGAGCCGCTTGAGCTGGTGCGCCATGAACGGCGCGTCGGTAGCGACGACGATGATGATCGACCCCTGCTCCGCCGGGCGGGCGGCCGGGAGCGGGATCTCCTGCCCCACCGGGATGCCCGCGATCCGAAGCTGGTTCCGCGAACCGAAATTCGACTGCACCAACACGCCGACGGTGAATCCGCCTTCGGCGGCCGGCAAAGCACGGGAGGCGGTGCCGATCCCGCCTTTGAATTCGAAGCACCTCATGCCCGTGCCGCCGCCGACGTTGCCTTCGGCCACGGACCCCGACCGCGCGGATTCCAGTGCCGAGTAAACGTGTTCTTCCTTGACGTGGAAGCCGTGCGCGTCGTTCAGAAATCCGTCGTAGGTTTCCGCGACGACCGGCAAGACCCACGGCTGCTGCTGGCGGGCCTTCCGCGTGTAGTACTTGACGACCGCATCCCGGACGGTGCCGACGCTCGAGGTCGTGGTGATCATGACCGGGCCTTCGAGGAAGCCAGATTCCTCGATCCAGGTGGTGCCGGTCATTTCGCCGTTGCCGTTGAGCGAGAACCAGCCGGCGAAGACGGGGTCCGCTGTTTCGCGGCCGCGCGGCAGGATCGCGGTGACGCCGGTCCGTACGGGGCCGCGGCCGACGTCCAGTTTGCCCTCGCCGGAGATGAGCGTCGTGTGACCCACTTCCACGCCTTTGACGTCGGTAATCGCGTTGTTCGGCCCGGGCGTGCCGTCGAACGGGATGCCGAGGTCGCGCGCGCGCGACTTCGGTTGCGCGGTCGCGGTGGAAGAAATGAACAGCAAGACTGCGACGGCGAGGCGATGGCAAGACGATGACATGTCGAATCTCCGCGTCAGTTACGAGGAAGTTGGCTCAGCAGCCAGCGGGCTGCCTCGGCGGGGTCGCGGCTGGCGTCGATTACCAATCGATCGATCGCTTTCGCCGATTCGTAGCCGGC
>DATJGQ010000478.1:0-6529 GCA_035494815.1 Gemmataceae bacterium | reverse complement strand
TTCAACCCGCCGGCGTGGCCCTGATACACGACGTTCGCCAGAAGATACCGGTCCGACACGACCCACCGCCCTTCGGCGAGCGCCGGCCGGATCACGCGCGCGACCAGTTCGGTCCGACCGGCCATGAATAGCATCGCCTCGGCCGCCGGCGTCATGTCGTGCTTGTGATCGAGAAGGATCGCGCGGATCGCGTCTCCGAGAGGCGTCCCGCCCGGATCGCGACAGGTGACGACGTCATATTCCCGCTTCCGAAGCCACTCGGCCAGCAACCGGCATTGTGTCGATTTGCCCGTGCCGTCCAGACCGTCCAGGGCGATAAACCGGCCGGGCATAGCGTCCCTCACTCGTCGGCCGCGACGGACAACATGCCCAAGAGCTGCCGCGGCCGCAGTTCGTCATTCGGCCAGACCAACCGCTCGGCCAGCCAGCCGGTCGCGGGGGCGCCGACGTCGAAGGTCGCCTCGCCGACGCTGACTTCGAGCAGCCGATCCCCCTCATACACGAGATCACCCGGTTCCGCGAACCATAGGCTCACTCGCGCGCCCGGGGCCCCCAGGTCCGGCAGAAGGACCGGCACTCGCGTCCCCGGCGGCGGTGGCGGAAGGTCGTTCATGGCCCGGTCACCATCTCTCCGGCGTGATAGCTCGACCGCACGTACGGCCCCGCGACGACCTGTCGGAACCCGAGCGTCCGGGCCAGACCCGCCAGGTGGTCGAACTCCTCGGGCGGTACGAACCGGGCGACGCGGACGTGCTTGAGCGTCGGGGCCAAGTATTGGCCGAGCGTCAGCACGTCGCACCCGACCTCCCGCAAATCGGCGAACACGTCGAAGAGTTCCTCAGTCGTCTCGCCCAGTCCGAGCATCAGTCCGCTCTTGGTGACTAGCGACGCGGCCCGGCGTTTGACGCGGGCCAGGAGGTCGAGGCTCCGCCGGTAGTCGGCGCGGCCCCGGACTTTTTGGTACAGGCGCGGCACGGTTTCCAAATTGTGGTTGTACACGTCCGGGCGGGCATCGAGTACCCGGTCGATCGCCGCGGGGTCGCCCAGGAAGTCGGGCGTGAGCACTTCGACGGCCGCCCCGGTCCGCTCGCGGACGGCGAGGATGCAGCGATAGAAATGTTCCGCCCCGCCGTCGGGCAGGTCGTCCCGCGTCACCGAGGTGATGACGACGTGTTTGAGCCCGAGCCGGGCGGCCGCTTCCGCGACGCGGGCCGGCTCGTCGTCTTCCAATGTCAACGGTTCGCCGCGCGGGACCGAGCAGAAACCGCACGGCCGCGTGCAGACGTTGCCGAGAATCATGAACGTGGCCGTCCGCCGCGAGTAGCACTCCGGGCGGTTCGGGCAGCGGGCGTTCTCGCAGACGGTCTCGAGTCGCAGTTCGCGGAGCAGGTCGTGGGTGAAGAAGTTCTGATTGCCGCGCGGCAGATCGCGCTTGAGCCACTCGGGAAGGCGGCGGGACGGCGAGCCGCCGGTATCACGCCGGTCATCGCGGGTCGGTTCAGGCAGAACGAGGAGTGACTGCATCGATGCGTGCCTGCCGCGTCAGTTCCGGCAAAGAGGGGAAGAGACTCGCGCGACCGAACCCGAATTCCGTGCGGAACGCCTCGACGAACCGCTGCCGGACGGTCGCGGCCCGCACCGGGGCCCGCCGTTCGCGCTCCATCGACGTCATCGGCAGTTCGCCGTTGCGTGAGTCGGTCACGCGCTTGAGCAGTTCCATGTCCGGGTTGATGTTGAGGGCCGCACCGAAATAGGCGACCCAGTCGTTCACCGCGACGCCGACCTGGGCGATCCGGCGGCCGCCGACCCAGACGCCCGCGCGGCCCGGCACCGGGCTCGCCTTCACGTCGAACTCCCCGAGCACATCGGCGACGACGGCGTGCAGGTGATCGAGATACGCCTGCAGTCCCAAACCGAGCCGGTCCAGGGCGACGATCGGATAGATCGCGAGTTGTCCGGGGAGATGCAGCAGACAGCCGCCGCCGCGATTGACCCAGCGGACCGGCCAGCGGCGGGCGGCGAGTTCCGCGGGCCCGCAGCGGATGTGTTCGCGGCTGCCCTCGCGGCCGACGCTGATGCCCGGGGGGTGCTCGCACAGGATCAGCACGGCCCGGTCGCGGTCGCCGGCGACGTCATAGACCAGTCGGCGCTGGACGCGCAGCATCTCCTCGAAATCCACGGTGCCGAGCAAGTACACTTGCAGCACCGGACAGGCCGTCCCGTTACTCGCGCGGGTGTCTATCATGGACCGCGGCGTTGTGGTTTCCCGTCGTTCAGGCCGTGCAACATCACCGTAATTTACCAGTGTCCCCCGGCGCGCGACAAGTTGAACGGCCCGGCCAGTCACAATTCGGCTTGACCGCCCGTCCCATTATTCGGCCCCGCCGCTGGCCGCACGTCGTATTGCTGTCGGTCCTACTTTGCCTCGCAAACGTCGGCAAACCGCTCGTCGTCGACGATGCGGCGTATTACGCTTACGCCGCTCACATCGCCGAGAACCCGTTCGATCCTTATGGTTTTACGATCTTCTGGTACCAGAATCCGCAGCCGGCATTCGACGTGCTGGCCCCGCCAGTCTTTTGTTACTGGTGGGCCGTCGGCATTCGACTGTTCGGCGATTCGCCGGTACTCTGGAAGCTCTGGCTCTGGCCGTGGTGCGTCGTGTTCGCGGCCGCGGTTCTCGAGTTGTGCCGCCGATTCGCCCGTCCTGTCGCGGTGCCGATGGCGTGGTTCATCGTCGGCTCGCCGACCGTATTGCCGGCGTTGAACCTGATGCTCGACATCCCGGCGCTGGCCTTGAGCCTGGCGGCGATCGCGCTCTTCCTTCGCGTTTCCGTGACCCGTCAGGCGGGCGGCGCGATCGCCGTCGGCGCCCTGACCGCCGCCGCGATGCAGACAAAGTACACGGCCCTCGTCACCCCCGCCGTGCTCGTCATGGCCGCATGGACCAAGCCCCGCCGACGTCGCCTGCGGGCACTTGGAACCGCCATCGTTGCGGTCGTCGTCGCGGCGGCGCTCTTTTGCGCTTGGGAGAGCTTTGTCGCGTGGAAGTACGGCTCGTCGCACGTTCTCGCACACGCGGGGCGTGCGAGCGAGCCGTGGCGGCGAAAGTTGCTCCTCTTCTGGCCGCTGATCGGCATTCTGGGGGGCGTCGGTGCGCCGCTCGTCATCGTCGGTTTGACAGCCTTGCGATTCCCCCGAGGAGCCGCCCGACTCTTTATCGGATTGATGGCCGCGAGCTGGGTCACCTTCGGAGTTTTGCCCGCCGAGTCGCAACTCCGACCCGGCTTCGGAAGCTCCGGTTGGAGCGTCGCAACCCTCGCCTTCGGCTGGATTGGGGCACTGGCGCTCGGGGCGATGGCGTTTGCCGCCGTATGCCCGCGCGACCACCGCGGCCGATTCTTGACGGCATGGTGGCTGCTCGAACTGTTTGGTTTTTTCCTGCTGTCCCCTTGGCCGGCGGTAAGGCGCGTGATCGGTTTGTGCACCGTCGGCACGCTCGTCCTGGCTCGCCAAGTCGGTCCCACGCCGAGGTCGGACGCCCGTTGCCTCGTCCGATTCGCCGCCGCGGTCAGCGTCGCATTCGGCATCTTGTTTCAAGTCATCGACACGAGCGATGCCCTCGCGGAACGTGCCGCCGTTGAGGAGACGGCACGATTAATCAGCGGAGAAGGTCCCGCCGCCGAGGTCTGGTTCACCGGCCATTTCGGGATGCAGTTCTACGCCGAACGGGCCGGCTGGCGACCGGTCGTCCCCGACGAGTCGCGGCTCTCGGCGGGCGATTGGCTCGTTATCCCGGACCGACCGTACGGCCGACAGGCGATCGACCTGCCAGACGCCGCGCACGAGGTGATGACGCTGGACGTTTCGACGCCCTGGCCGTTCGACACGATCCCGGCCTATTATGGCGGCCATCAGCCGATCGAGCGGTCCAACGGCCCGACCGTGCGACTGCTCGTGTACCGGCTCGCCGCGGCGTGCACGCCCCAGGCGGCGCGGAATTTCGGGGACGAATTCGACCGCCGGCGGCACTAATCAGCGGGTAGGCAACAGCCGGACCACCGCATGAATTCGACGCTCAGCTACCTCTATCGGACTGGCACCGCGGCGGCACTCGCCGACCTGAGCAACGCGCGCGTATCGACTGTCCGGCGGAATCCACCGCCGCCAGACGTAATACCGGAGTGGAATGAGAACAACGAGAACCCAGGACGTGGGCGACGGCCTTCTCAATCGCCATGCTCAGCCCACAAACAGCTGTCGTTTTCTTATTCGCAACTCGGCGGGGGGGCTTGGGCGGGTTGCGTAGATGAATGCCGTGTGGTCGACCGGTCCATCGCTGGCCGCACCAGGCATTTTTTTGCCTCGCGAAAAAACTAATAGTACTTGCAAAGTCGTCACATACGACGTACTTTGTCTACCGGAAGCCACTCACCTTAGAGTTCCCCCCTTGCTTCCCAGTGGCACGAGGCCCATGGTTAGTCAAACTTTGGACGACTATCCGAACGCGGCAAGAATCGACCGCACCGAACGGGGAAAAGCAACAATGTCGAACGAATCGAAGCGCGCGCCGCGCGGCGCGTGGGCCGTGGCGACCGCGTTGGCAGTGGCGTTGATCGCCGCGACCCAGGCGCCGGCCCAGACGGTGATCTACGACTCAACCGGCTTCGAATCGCCCACGTTCGCCACGGGGGCGCTCGCCAGCTATTGGGGCCCCCCCCCAAACCCCCCGGGACCAGGCGGGCAGAACGGCTGGCTAACCACGGACGTGACGCAGGCACTTAGCGGGCCAGCAGGCGGCGCCGGGCAGATTGTGAACGTCAACGCGTTCGCCGGCACCCAGGCGTTCCGGATCGATGGCACTAAACTCTTTAACGATCCTCAGTTCTTCGCCTCGACTTTCTGGTTCCGCAGTGCGGCGGTGGGGGCCATCAGTCCGGTTGCCAGCGGCACGCCGTTCGTGACCGTCTCGACGCGACAGCGCGTCGATACCACTGGAATTACCGTCGGAGACATGCCGTTCGTCGGGGTTTACTTGGATGGGTATACGGGGACCGGCACGCAACTCGGAATCACGAATGTGTTTCGAAATGTCAACGGCGGCGTTACCGTACTCGGGCCGAACCCGGGGCAAGCGGCCAACTCCTTTCAGGCTTACAATACGGCCGACAATATCTGGTCCGCGAACACGTACCACAACCTGCAGGTCACGCTCAACTTCAACACAACGGGTACCAACCCCCAGAGCGTAGCAGTCACCCTGGACGGCACCGCGCTGTCGTTCACGCCTGCCAACGGCGGCTCCGCCGTGGCGACGGTGCCGTTCAAAAACAGCAACGTCGCGGGGACGACGACGGTGGGGATCGCCGAATACGGCTTCCAGGCCAGCTTCAACACGCAGGTTACGACCACCACGAACAATGCCTTTTTCGACAATTTCCTCGTGACCAGGGCGGCCGTGCCGGAGCCGGCGTCGATCTTGCTGCTCTGCGGCGGCGTGGCCGCGGCCGGCTGGCAGTTCCGCCGCCGGAAGGTTTCCGCCTGAGCCACGGCCAGCAGATAAACGAAGAAGCCCCGGAAAACGCGAGGTTTTCCGGGGCTTCTTCATTTGAGTGCCGAAGGAGAGACTCGAACTCTCACGCCCTTTCGGACACCAGATTTTGAGTCTGGCGCGTCTGCCATTCCGCCACTTCGGCGTCGCTTCTCAGATTAGCCCGTGCCGTTCGCTCGGACAAGTGACTCACGGACGAGGTTCGCGCAACAGAACGCCCCCGGCATTCTCGCCGGGGGCGTTCCGCACTCCCCAACCACACGGAGTTAGTTCCGCCGGCTGTTCGCCAGCAAGATCCGCAGGATGTAGAAGAACAGCAGCGCGACCGATGCAAATAGTACCAGTGCGGCGGCGACGTGCTGATCGCTGCGGTAGTGGTGCATGACGTTCGACGTGTCGTAGATGATGTACGCCGCCGCCAGCCCGACCATCGCGAAGCTGAACCAGGTCCCGAGGTTGATGGGAAAGATCATCGCCACCACGATCAGGCCGACCGACGCCCAGCCCGCCATGATCAGGCCGGTCCGCATGAACGAGAAGTCCTTCCCGGTCATGAAGACGGCCATCGTCAGACCGGCGAAGACGCCGAGTGTCAACAACGCGGCTTTGGGGATAATGGATTGGTCTGTATAAATGGCGGCAATGATTAGGAGCGGGAGGAAGATCACCGCCTCTAACACGACATACAACCCCAGGCCCGCGTACTGCATCGCCCGCGACGTCGCCGACCGCGCCCAGTATTGGGCGAGATATCCGCCGCCGATAAACAGCAGCATCACCACGAGCAACCCGCCCGTTCCAGTGAACATCTGGCGAACGATTTGCTCGCCGATGCCGGACATGATCAGCAACGTCTCCAGCCCCGCGAAGGCGAGGATGGCGCCGGCCAGGTGGCCGTAGGTCCGCTGGATGAACGTCACCCGCTCCGACGGCATGGCGGTCGCCACCGTGCGGTCGGAGTAGTAACCCTCTTGGAGA
>DATJGQ010000477.1:0-6227 GCA_035494815.1 Gemmataceae bacterium | reverse complement strand
GTGGCCGTCCGTTGGCCCATTCCCGCCGCTTAAGGCGGGCGATGTAGAACGGCTGGCGGGCGTAGGCGGCGGCCGCCTCGCGATGAATGCGCCGCGGGGCGTCGGCGTCCGACTTGGCGTCGGGCGCCTCCGGCACTTGATGGCTCACCGGCCCAACGTCGGTGACGTCCGACGGCTGCGGTGGAAGCGCGGGTCTGATCGGTTCCGGCTTTGCTGGCGGTAGAGGATTGGCTGGCGCAGGTTCGCGTTTGCCGAGCGTGGCGCAGCCGGCTACCGAAAGCAGAATCAACAATGCGATCCGGCCCGCATCCGTGCGGTACGTCATGGCGATCCCTCGATCCGACAACCGGGGCCGAAATTACCCGAATTGCCCGGACGCGCGAAGGCCGACTCACGATTCGTTTCGCCGCGACCCGAGTCTTCGAGGGGAGCGCTGGCCCTTGCCAGCGCTCCCCTTGAAGACTCGGGTCGCGGCGTCACGAGAGATCGACCGGCATGCTCTCCCTAAACTTCACGTCCCCAATCAAACACGGATGCTTGTACTGCTCCGGCGGCCCGCCCGCGCGCGCCAACCGATCGCCGTCCCACCTCGCCCAAGTCCCCGGCGGCAACCACATCGCCCGCACCGGCCCGAGTCGACCGCTCGCCCGTTTGCCGCGATACTCCTCATTCGCCGCGGCCAGCGCCCCGTCAATTTCGGCGAGTGCCGAGGCGTCCGACCCAGCCCACGCGCCGCGCTCGATGAACAGCCCGTAGTACGGCTGGCGATCGTCCCAGCACGGCGCGAGGACATACACCGGTAGCGACAGTCCGCGGCGCCGTGTCACGTCGGCGACCGCCCGCGTCACCTGGTACTCCGACACCTTCTCCCCGGTCAGGTTGGCGAAATTCTGGCCCTTGCCCAGGAATTCCAGGAGCGGCGTGCGACGATGGAAGCCGACCACCCGAACCAAATCGTGAATGTGGTACCGATAAAGCCCCGCCGCGGTGGTCAACAGGATGAAGTAGTGCTTGCCCTCTTCCAGTTCATGTGCGGTGAGGACGGTCGGCTGCGGCGAATCGCCTTCGGATTCCGGGATGAACTCGAAGTAATGCGTCGTGATGTCGAGGACACCGGCGGGCGTGCCGTCTCGCAACGGAATCGTCATCCGCCCTTCACTGGCGACCAAGCCGAGGTCACGAACGTAGGTCTCGCCGTACGCCTGAGCGACCTGCCGCAAGTACGGGCCGACACTGCCGCCGGTCCAGGTGCCGAGCAGCATCCGGTCGGGCGGCCAGACGTCGCGCGGCCACAATTCGCCGGTGCGTTCGGCGATCGCGTCGAATTGCCGGGCACGCTGCGGATACTTCTTCAGGAAGGGGGCGAGGTCCGTCCGGATCGCGGCCGGGATCGGCAGCTTGTCGGTGAGGGCGCCGTCGCGCAGATCGCGGAGGAGTGACTCTTTTTCTTCGTTGAGGGTCCGCGCCAGTGCGGTGAGCGTGCTCGGGTTGGCGGCGAGAATCATCCCGACGGGGCGACCGAGGCTCAGTCGCAGCGCGACATAGTATTTGGCCGCCGCGTCCTTAATCGGACTCGCCGCCGCAGGCATGCAGTAGAGGAAGCGGATCAACCGCTTTTGCGCTCGCACGGTCAATCCCGACAGGCTGCCGCACGGGATGCCGGCCTCGGTGTGGAACTCTTCGGGATCGCCGGCCAACTGCAGGATCGGGCTGCAGGAAATCCGCTGGTGGTCGAGCAGGGCCCGAAGGCCCCAGCGGTTCCAACCGCGGCGGAAGTCGGCGAGATATCGCGGCGTAATCGGAATCGTTTTTCGGGCCGCCGTCGTGCCGCTGGTCAGCGCGAACATCAGCACCGCGGGGTCGGCGAGCAGCGCGTTCGTCTCGCCGCGGCGGACGCGGGCCAGATACGGCTCGAAGTACTCATACGGTGCGACCGGCAGGTTTCGCCGAAAGTCGGCGACCGAGCGAATGTCGCGGAAGTGATGGTCGCGGCCGAACGCGGTGTCGGCCTGATAGGTGAGGATGCTCTGAAGCAGCGTCTCCTGCCGTTCGCGCGGACGCCGGCAGGCCGCGTTGAAAGTCCAGAGCTTCACGCGGCTCGGGAACCCGACGATCTTCCCGACGGCCAGCACGGCGAGGCGCGGCACCATAACCGACTTTTAGCCGATTCGCCCGGCCCCGCCCACCTCAAGTGAGGGCGATCACCTTCCCCGTCTCCGCCGCCTCACGGGCTTTCAGCACGATCTCGGTGACGCGGAAGCAGTCCTCCGCCGGGATCGGCGTCGGCTCGTTCTTCTGAATCGCCTCCATGAATGCGACGAACAGGTTGGGCACCGGTTTCGATTCGACCTCGTGCTGCTTCTGCTTGCTCGTCAGGACGACGACGTTTTTGTTCGCGCCGATCATGTCGATGACGCCCTCGGTGCCGGCGAGGTGCAGGCGGTCGTCGCCGTGGTCGGACGCCGTCGATGGTCGCAGGTAGTCGAGGTGGGCAGTCGCGGAGCCGCCGTTCGCCATCTTCAAGAGCAGCGACGCGTGGCTCTCCGTCTCGCCCATCACGTCGCGCTTGCCCTGCGTCCCATGGACCGCCGCGACCTGCGTGAACTCCTGGCCGCCGATCCAGCGCATCAGGTCCACCGCGTGGATGCCGATGTACGGGATCGTCCCGCCGAGGCGTTTGAAGCTGCGAAACCAATCCTCGCGGGTTTCGAGGCGGTACGACTTCTGAACCGACTCCAAGAGCGGTTCGCCGACGGCTCCGTCACGGACCAGCTTGTGGGCCACGGCGTATTTGCCCTCGTGACGCATGGTCAGGAGCATCGTCAGTCGGCCCTTCGCCTTGTCCCAGGCGGCGCGGACGCGCTGCAAGTCGGCGAGCGTCGTCGTCAGCGGCTTCTCGGCGACGACGTGGACGCCGAGTTTGGCGAGCGCGAGCAATTGCTCCGCGCGGACGCCGTTCTCGTCGCACACGCAGCACACGTCCATCGGGCAGTGGTCGAGCAGCCGTCGCCAATCGTCAAAGACGACTGCCTTCGACGCGAGTCGTTCGCGCTGCTTGAACCGGTCGGCGGCGGCGCGGTTGTCCTCCGCGACGCCGACGATCTCCCAGTCGCCGAGCTGGCGCATCCCCGTGAAGACGACGCTCTGATGGCCTTTCAGGCCGATGATGCCGAGTCGCATGAGGAATACACCACGGAGACAGGAAGAGCACGGAGAACAACCAAGACAGAGAATACCAGCGGGCGGGGGCGATCGTAAGCCACTCTTTACGGCTTTTCTCCGTGCTCTCCGTGCCTCCGTGGTGAACCCTCGGCCAAATGCCGGTCGAAGAACTCGCGGACGCGGCGGCGGTACTCGTCGCCGGCGACTTGAATGGCCTGATTATGCTTGGCGTTCGGGACGATCCAGAGCTCTTTCGGCGGGCGGGCGTAACGGAATAATGCGCGGGCCATGTCGGCCTTGATGTAGGTATCGTCCGCCCCGTGGATCATGAGGACCGGCCGCGGGCCGAACTTGCGCAGGGCCGTCTCCACGTCGGGGAATCGCGTGCCGCGCTCTCGTTCCAGCCTCCGCACGCCGGTCCGCGCGATCAGACCGTAGTACCAAGCCCCGAAGAGCCCGTGCAGCGGGTAGTTCGGGTCATAAATCGCGAACCAGACCCGCATGTAGGGGACCATCACGGTGTGATGGCCGAACGCCCCGTCGGTGACGGCACAACGGATGAACCGGTCGCCGGCCGCGACGACCAGTCCGGCGTTCGCGCCTTTGCTGTAACCGAACAGGCCCACGCCGCGCGGGTCGGCGTCCGGCCGTCCCTTCAGATATTCCAGGGCGGTGCGGCAGTCGGCCGCCTCGCGGTCGGTCACCCACTGCAGCGGCTCGAACCCTTTCTCGCAGTCGCTCTCCCCCTGGCACCGCGGCTCGTAGGTGAACACGTCGTACCCGGCGTCCCGCAGAAAGTCGGTATACGGTCCGCAGGCCCACCGGTTCGAGCCGAACTCCAGGCCGAACAGGATGACCCCTTTCCGCGACGGCGCGGTCGTCTTCACATAACAGCCACGGAGCGTGAGAGCGTCCGGCGTGCGGAGGGCGACCTCCTCGGCCTCCGGCAGCGGCTGACCGCGGGGGATGATGAACAACGGCTTTTCGAGGAAAATGCGTGAAAGGTGCTCGAGATGGTTCCAGCAAAGATAGAGGTATAACCCCACCAGGAGCAGGGCCGCCCCCGCGGGCAGACTCAGAAGGATCGCGACGCCGGTGATGATCCAGGAAAGTGAGTAGTGGGTAGTGGGTAGTGGGTAGAAAAGCAAACAAAGTGAGTAGTGGGTAGTGGGTAGTGGGTAGAAAAGCATCAGCTGGCGTGTGGGTCGGGGAGTCGTGCTTCCAAGGACTTCGAGAGGCCGCTGATGACCCGCCCGAGTTCCCGAATCTGCTCGAGCAATCGCTGCGAATCGCCAGCCTCCAGGTAGCCGAGTCGTTCCGCAATGATAATCTGCGTTTCCACTTCCTGTCGGGACCCCTGGGCGATGGCCAAAAACTTCAAAAAATCCCTCGTCGAGCGACGTCCCTGTCCCTCGGCAATGTTGGAGGGAATTGAAACCGCCGCTCGGCGGAGTTGATTACTTAGTCCCCAAATCTCACATCGCGGGAATCGAGCGGTCGCTTGGTAAACAATCTCGACCAACTCAATCGCTTTCTGCCACGCAATCAAGTCTCGGTAGCTACTCAAGGTCATGAAGCAGTCTCGGCTCTCTTCTCTACCCACTATCCACTATCCACTATCCACTAGCCTTTGAATCGCGAGACGATCAAGGAGATGTTCTGCCCGCCGAAGCCGAACGCGTTGGTGAGAGCGTGATCGATCCCGGGCTTCTCGCGGGCGACGTTCGGGACGTAATCGAGGTCGCACTCGGGGTCGGGCGTTTCGTAGTTGATCGTCGGGTGGATCACACCCTGGCGGATCGTCTCGATGGTCAGGATCAGCCCCGTCACGCCGGCGGCGGCGATCAGGTGGCCGATCATGCTCTTCGTGCCGGAGATCGGCGTTTTGTAGGCGTGGTCGCCGAACACGCGCTTGATCGCCAGCGTTTCGATTCGGTCGTTGACCTGCGTACTGGTGGCGTGGGCGTTGACGTAGCCGATCGCCTCGGGGGGCACCCCCGCGTCGGCGAGCGCCCCGCGCATGCAGGCGATGGCGCCGCGGCCCTCGTCGTGGCTATCGGTCACGCGGAACGCGTCGCCGGTCGTGCCGTAGCCCGAAAGTTCGGCGTAGATGGTCGCGCCACGCTTCTTCGCGTGTTGTAATTCCTCCAGGATGACGATACCCGCGCCTTCGCCGAGCACGAAGCCGTCGCGGGTCAGGTCGAAAGGGCGGGACGCCGTCTGCGGCGAATCGGTCCGCTGCGACAGCGCCGTGAGTAAGTTGAAGCCGGTAACGCCGAGCGGGTGGATCATGCTGTGCGCGCCGCCCGAGAGCATCAGGTCGGCGTCGCCGCAGCGGATCAGGTCGGTCGCCTCGCCGATCGCCTGGCTGGAGGCGGCACACGCGGTCAGACAGTTGTAGTTCGGGCCCTCCAGGTCGAACGCGTCGGCGAGATGCGCCGGTGTCGTGTGCATCTCCAATTCGTGCTCGCGCTCGGGGTCGAAGTCCCGCAGGCCCATCGTGAAGAAGGTGCTCGCGTCGATTCGTCGCGTTTCGGGGTTGTAGGCTCGATACACGGCGGTTACGAGGTGCAGGAAGTCGTGCACGCCTTCGCCGGAACCGAGATAGACGCCGAACCGCGTGCGATCGACCTTGCCGCCGTTAAGCAGGCCGGCGTCTTCGAGCGCTTGTTTGGCGGCGGCGAGAGCGAAGCGGGTATTCAGCCCGCAGTTGGCCCACCGGCCGGCGTCGGGCAGGAAGCGGCCCAGGTCGAAATCGCGGACCTCCGCGGCGAAGTTGGTCGGGAATGCGTGGGCGTCGAACCGGCTGATCGGACCGACGCCGTTCGCGCCGGCGCACGCGGACTGATACAGCTTTTCGACCGAATGCCCGACCGGGGTGACCGCCCCCATGCCGGTGATGACGACTCTCCGGGAATGCATGACTCACCTCGGTCATTCATGAAAAGGTGACAAAGTGACAAGGTGACAAGGTGACCAAATGCCTTTGTCACCTTGTCACCTTGTCACCTTGTCACCTTGTCATGGATTTAGTCCTCCCACCGCCGCACGACGAGCGCCGCGCA
>DATJGQ010000476.1:0-2396 GCA_035494815.1 Gemmataceae bacterium | reverse complement strand
AGGAGCGCCTCGGTGACGCCGTTGCTGAAGGTGCCGTTGGCAGTGTAGGTCTGGGCCTCGCCGGGATGCAGCGTGACGGTGGACGGTGCCAGCGCAATCGAGGTCATCGCATGGAACGTCGCGGTGATGGCGGCGTTGCCGGTCAGTGTGAAGCTGCACGTCGCGGTTGCGCCGCAGCCCGCGGTGTCGCCGCTGCCGGTGAAGCCCGAGAAGCGGCTGGCGGCGGCCGGAACGGCACGAACCGACGCGTTCGAGCCATTCACGTAGTCCGTCGCACAGGCGCTGCCCTGGGGAGGGTCGTAGTTCTGGCACCGGCTGTTGTCGGCGCCGGTTTCCCCCTTGCCGTCACCGGTGAGCGTGGTGGTGAGTCTGACGAAGGGTCCGTTGGCGGGATCGAAGGTCGCGGTGACGTCGGCGTCGGCGGTCATGCTGAAGTCGCAACTCGAGAACGCGCAGCCGGCGGCCGGGCCGGTTCCCGACCCGAATTTGCCCGCGGTCTGTCCCGCCGGCACGTTCGCCACCACTCGGACCGCAGTGCCCGACGTGATGCTGTAGGTGCAGGTGACCGTCCCGCTCGCACCTCCGCCGTCGCACAGCCCGGCGGTGGGAATGACGCCGACTCGGCCGCCGACGGGGCCGTTGACGTGCAGGGTCAATGTAAAGTTTTGCGCCGCCGCAGCGCGCGGGAGCAAAGCTGTCGCAGCAACGAACAGAATCGTTCGGATCCGAGACGACACCATAGGACTCCTCCGGTATGGCGGAGTATAGGGTCTGGACCCGGCTGGCGCGACAGGCATCTGCGCGCAAACGCGTGCGGTCACTCGATTGCGGGTCGACGGAGAAACGGCGTATCTTCGTTCAGGCCCCACTGCTGGTGCAGGATGTCGCCGGAAGAGGACAACAGCACCCACCACTCGGCGGTGCCCGGCCGGAAGACCGTCAGATCGAGACGGCCGTCCCCGTCGAAGTCCTGGACGAGCGGGATGTCGCCCGGCACGCCCCACTGCCGCGGCACCTGGCCGACCCCGGTGAACGGATCCATCACGTACCATTCGCCTGTCGACGGCCGGTAGATGGCGAGCTCGGCGCGGCCGTCGCCGTCGGTATCGGCGGCGAGCGGCCGATCCCCGGCGAGACCCCACTGGCGCACGATGATCTGCCGCACGTTCTCGCCCCACTGGCCTGATCCCAGGCGGACGTGCCACTCGCCCGTCGATGGCCGATACACCGCCGCGTCGGCATGGCCGTCGCCGTCGTAATCGCCTGGCACGGGGATGTCGCCGGCCAGCCCCCATGGAATGCCGATCGCCGTCGTGTAGTGCTGCTGCGAGAAGAGCACACGCCACGATCCAGTCGACGGGCTGTAGGCGACGAGATCGGTCCGCCCATCGCCGTCGAAATCCGCCGTCAGCGGCACCTCGCCGCTGAATCCCCAGTTCGCCGAGGTGAACATTGTGAATGCCGTCGACGAGAGCGCCATCGACCAGGTACTGCTGCCAGGCCTGAATACGGCAGGGTCCATGCGGCCGTCGCCGTCGTAGTCGCCAGGCATCGGAACGTCGCCGCTCGAACCCCATACGACGCCGGCCGTGCTCGGCTGCCACGCATGCCTGATGTACCAGGTGCAGTCCGAGGGGCGATACACGACGAAGTCCGACCGCCGATCGCCGTCGGCGTCGCCGGGGACGAGTGCGCTGGCATGCGGCCGCGCGCCCACCGGGATGTCTCCGCTGAGCCCGAACTGATCGCTGGCCGTGCCGCCGGTGGTCAGCCCGTGCCAGAACCACATGCCGGATGCCGGCCGGTAGACGACGATCTCGTCGACGCCGTCGCCGTCGAGGTCGAGTGCCATCGGCATGTCGCCCGGCAGACCGAATTGCAGCGTGCGCTGGATCGTGAAACCGCCGCCCGAGAGCGCGATGTACCAAACGCCGCTCGACCGGCGGAAGACGGCGAGATCGGCGCGCGCGTCGCCGTCGAAATCACCCGACACGGGCAGGTCTCCGGGCAATCCCCACTGGAAGGCGTCGTTCGTGGCGAACCCCGAGCCGGAGTAGGCGATCCACCAGACGCCGGTCCACGGACGGAACACGGCGAGGTCGGCCTTGCCGTCGCCGTCGTAGTCGGCGGGCATCGGGATGTCTCCGGCCAGTCCCCACACGCGGGTGAACTGCCCCCGCACGTACCACGCACCTTCGGTCGGACGGAAGATCGCGATGTCGTCCGCCGTGTCGCCGTTGTAGTCGGCGGGTACGGGAATGTCGCCGGCGAGGCCCCAGTCCACAAGACCGGTGACCTTCATCCACCATCGCCCGTTGCGATAGACGGCCGGCTCAATCCTGCCCTTCGCGCCGTAGTCGGCCGGAACGGGGATGTCTCCAACGAAGCCCCACACC
>DATJGQ010000475.1:0-8753 GCA_035494815.1 Gemmataceae bacterium | reverse complement strand
GCGCTCCCCTCGAAGACTCGGGTCGCGGCGGAACAGGAGTGCTTTTTTCCCTTGACTCAATCATCATTATGTCGATAAAGATGGTATGATTTGGTGATGAGGGCCGCTTATGGTCGCTAAACGCTGGTCGGATTCCGAGCTTGCTGCCGCGAACGCCGCGCTGCAAGGTCAATCGCCGCAAGACGTTCTGCGCTGGTCCATTCGTCATTTCCACCCGCGCCTGACCATGGCGACGGCCTTCGGAGCCGAGGGCTGCTGTCTCCTACACATGCTCGCCGAGATTGAACCGGCCGTCCACGTCTTCAACCTCGACACCGGTTACCAATTCCCGGAAACGCTGGAACTTCGCGAGCGCATCCTCGACCGTTACGGCATCGCCGTCGAGTACGTCCGCCCGGCCGAATCGGTCGCCGACTACGAAGCCCGTCATAACGGTCCGCTCTATCTGTATCAGCCGGACCAGTGCTGCCAGGACCGCAAGATCGCCCCGCTCCGCAACGCGCTCGTCGGCTTCGACGCGTGGCTCAGCGCGATCCGCCGCGACCAGACCGAGCACCGCGCCGCGGCCGGCGTCATCCAGTGGGACGCGAAGTTCCAACTCTACAAAGTCAACCCGCTGCTGACCTGGACGCGCAAGGACGTCTGGCAATTCATCCACCGTCACGACGTGCCGTACAACCCGTTGCACGATCGGAGTTACCCCAGCATCGGCTGCTGGCCGTGCACGCGGGCGGTCGTCGCCGGCGAGGACGAACGCGCCGGCCGCTGGTCCGGGACCGCCACGAAAGAATGCGGGCTGCACGTCCTGCAGGACCAGGAACAGGGGAGCGGTATATAAAGCTGATTAGCGACGCTTCGCAGAAGCGTGAGAGTCTCTCACGCTTCTGCGAAGCGTCGCTAACCGGTAATTGACATCGATGCGATCTCTGCCCTTTTCCGCCAAAGCCGAATACGCGTGCATCGCCATGCTGGAGCTTGCCGCCCGGCACGGGGGGTCGCATCCTGTCCGACTCAAACAGATCGCCGAGGGGCATCGCATCCCGCAGCGGTTCCTCGTGCAGATCCTGTTGCAGCTGAAAGGCGCCGGTCTGGTTGTGAGCGCTCGCGGCGCGGCCGGCGGCTACCAGCTCGCCCGGCCCCCGGACACGATCACGCTCGCCGATATCCTCAACGTCATTGACCGTAACGACCGACCGGCGTCGGCCCGCGGGTTCGGCGGCCCGCCGTCGCCGGTCGTCGAGGCGGTCCGCGGCGTCTGGAAGAAAGTCCAGGCCGCCCAGCAGCAGATCCTCGAAGACACGACGCTCGCCGACCTGACGCAGCGCCTCAAGGACGGCGCGGCCCTCATGTACCAGATTTGATTCCCTGTTCCCCGGAGATCGTGATGCCCGATTTGATCCCGCCGCATGGCGGACTGACCGAACCGATCGACCGCACCGTCCCCGCCAACGAAGTGTCCGACTTCTCCCGCCGCGCCGGCAACCTGCCGCGGGTGACGGTCAGCGACGCCGACTTGTCCACCTTGTACCGCATCGGCGACGGCGGCCTCAGCCCGCTCACCGGACCGATGACCCGCGAGGAGTGGAACCGGGTGCTCGACGAGGAGGTGATCGTCCGCAACGGCAAGAAGTACGCCTGGACGATCCCGCTCGCGTTCCCGGTCGATCAGGTGGTGGCGAGCGGGATCAAGATCGGCGAGACGGCGGCGCTCTGGAACGACCGCCACGGTTTTGTCGGGGCGCTCGAGATTCGCGACATTTATCCGTGGGACAAGCCGCGCTACCACAAGGCGGTCTACGGCACGGAGCGGACGGACCACCCGGGCGCGCGAATTGCCAACGACGACTCACGCACGCACCTGGTCGGCGGCGAGGTGCGGGTCGTGCCGCCGACGCCGCACCCGGAGTACGGCGACGTCGTTTTGACGCCGCGGCAGACCAGGGCACTCTTCGCGAAGAAGGGATTCAAGCGGGTCGTTGCCTTTCAGACGCGCAACCCGCTGCACCGCGCCCACGAGTACGCGCTCGTGGTCGGCCTGGAGCGACTGACTCGCGAGGGGCACTTCGCGGGTGCCGTCCTCAACCCGCTGATCGGCGAAACGAAAGGCGACGACGTCGACGCCGCCACGCGCATGCGCACCTACCGCGGTCTGATCGACAACAAGGTGCTCGGCCAGGGAGATATCGACGAAGAACTGTGGAAGAAAGTCGGCCGACAGTTCATCGACCACGTCTTGTTGCTCGGCCTGGACATCAAGATGTTCTACGCCGGGCCGAAGGAGGCGGTGATGCACGCGATCTACCGCCAGAACTTCGGCTTCACCGACATCGTCATCGGCCGCAAACACGCCGACGCCCCCTACGACGACGGCAAGGACATCTGGGACGGCCTCGCCGCCCAACGCAAGTTCGATGAACTCAAGGGCGAGCTGCTCATTAAGCCGGTGAAGGTCGGCTTCGCGGCGTTTTACGAAGAACTCGGCCGCGTCGGGCTGGTCGAGGAATGTGCGCCGAAAGGCTACAAGCAGGTCGCGATCAGCGGCCGCGAACTGCGCGAGAAGCTCCGCAAGGGCGAACTACCCGACCCGCGGGTGATGCGGCCGGAGACGGCGAAGGTCTTGATCGAGCGGATGAAGGCGTAATTGTCAGGTTCGCGACGCTTCGGAGAAGCGTTCGGGCAACCGGCACGTTGGTCCGAAGCGTCGCGACCCGAATTAACTCGTCCCGTCTACCGGCGGCAAATCGCGCAAGTCCCGCAGGCCGAACGCCTGCAAGAATTTCTTGGTGGTGCCGTAGAGTACGGGCCGGCCGAGCGAATCGTCGCGGCCCGCGATCCGGACCAGGCCGCGCTCCATCAGTTGCCGCAGCGCTTCGTCACAGCGAACGCCGCGGACCGCCTCCAGGTCGGCCCGCATGATCGGCTGGCGATACGCGACAATGGCCAGCGTCTCCAACAGGGCGCCGGTCAATTTCGGTTCGCCGGCCGTCCGTCGCAATCGCACCAGCCACGGGTGAAATTCGGGCCGCGTCAGAAGTTGATAGCCGCCGGCCAACTCCTCAACCTGGAACGCCGCCCCCTCTTCCGCGTAAAGCGCCTGCATTCGGTCGATCAGCCGGCGGGCTTCGGCGGCGTCGGCCAGTTCGGCGACCGCGGCGAGGCGGCGGGCGGTCAGCGGCTCGTCGGCGCCGAAAAGCACCGCCTCCAGGCGGGCGAGTTTCGCGTCACGGGCGTCCGGGTAGGTGGGGGGCGGCTCGACGGCGGCCGACATCCGCCGATAGAGCCCGGGCGGCCGATGGTCGGCCGGCAGCCGGTCTTTCGGGCGGCGAACGAGCGGATGGGGTTGGATTCGCATGTTCCACTTTCTTACCAGCCCGAAGCGCAAGTGAGGGACGGCGGCTACTCCCTCGCGCGCGCTTCGGGCTGGTGACGTTGATCTTCTTGCCGCGTCACTCCGGCCCCCATAAAGTATCGACCGCACTACCCGACCCGCAAGCCGCAGGAGAAACTCACCCCGTGGTGCCGTTCCTGACTGAGCGCGGTCTCAACCCGGTCGTCGCCGGTCTTTTGGTCGCATTCATCGCCGCAGTTGTGCTCGTGACGTTCGTCGCACTCTCCGCGGTGTTTTTCATCTGGCTCGAACGCAAGGTCGCCGGCCGTATCCAAGACCGGCTCGGCCCGACCCGTGTCGGCGGCAAGTTCGGCTGGCTGCAGACCATCGCCGACGGCCTCAAACTCATCGCCAAGGAAGACACGATCCCGGCCGACGCCGACCACTTCCTCTTCCGGATCGCCCCGTACATCGCCTTCTGCGGCGCGTTCGTCGCGTTCCTGGCGCTGCCGTTCGGCAACTGGGCCGTCGCCAAGGAGATGAACGTCGCGGTCTTCTTCATGCTGGCGGTGATGTCCAGCGAAGTCTTCGGCATCATCCTGGCCGGCTACGGGTCAGGGTCGAAGTGGTCGCTCTTCGGCGGCATCCGCGAGGCGGCCCAAGTCGTCAGCTACGAAGTGCCGCGGGCGATCGGCGTGCTCGTGCCGGTGATCGTCGCCGGGACGCTGAACCTGAACACGATCGGCCGTAACCAGGCCGGCGGCATCTGGAACTGGTACGTCTTCCACGACCCGTTCACGTTCGCGGCGTTCTTTATCTTTTTCACCTGCGGCACGGCGAGTTGCAAGCGGGCGCCGTTCGATCTCGCCGAAGCCGAGAGCGAACTGGTCGCCGGCTTCCACACCGAATACTCCGGGCTCCGCTGGTCCCTGTTCTTCATGGCCGAATACGGGGCGATGTTCGCGATCTCGGGCATCGCCACGATCCTGTTCTTGGGCGGCTGGCACCTCGGGTTCTTGCCCGGCGATTTGAGCGAGATGCTCGGCGCGCCGGGCTCGGTCGGCTGGTTCATCGGCAATGTTGTCAACGTCACCGTGTTCATCGTCAAGGGCTGGGTCCTGGTATTCGTCATGATGTGGGTGCGATGGACGCTGCCGCGGCTGCGGATCGACCAGGTGATGATGACCTGCCTCAAGTACTTGTTGCCGATCGCGTGCGTGCTGTTGATCGGCGTGAGTATCTGGCAGCTCGCCGTGCCGCCCATCGCCCGTGACTACGTGCAGTATGCGATCACGGCCGTCAGCCTAGCGCTGTTGATCTTCTTCCTCGTGCGAGTGCTGTCGGCCGCGCCGCCGAAGGGCATGATCCCGCCGAGCATGGACCGCTGGACGCCGCACCCGGCGGAGACCCACGCATGACCGTCACCGCCGTCCTGTTCTGGCTCGTCGCCGGCCTGACCGGCGGCAGCGCGCTGATGGTCGTGCTGACGCAGAACATCGTCCGCGCCGCGGCCTGGCTGCTGTTCACGCTGGCCGGCACGGCGATCTTATACTTCCTGCTCGCGGCCGACTTCGTCGGCGCCACGCAACTGATCGTCTATGTCGGCGGCACGCTCGTATTGGTCGTCTTCGGCGTCATGCTCACCGCGCAAGGGCCGTTCGTCACGATGAAGGCCGGCGCCGGCGAGTGGGGGGTCGCCACGATCGTCGGCATCCTGTTTTTCGGCGTCCTGGTGGCGACGGCGTCGTTCACCGTCTGGCCGACCACGCCGCCGGAGCGAGTGGATGCGGCCTTCTCGCCGACGACGCAGCAACTCGGCCAGGCGTTCCTCGGCGCGACTCAGGCGATGCCCAAGGCGAACCTGACCGGCCTCCCCACTGGCGTGACCACGCAGCCGCGACAGGAGGTGGCCTACCTGTTGCCGTTCGAAATCGTCTCGGTCCATCTGCTCGTCGTACTCATCGGCGCCGCGTACCTCGCCCGGGCGAAGCGTCGCCGGGAGGTCGCCGCATGATCGGCCTGACGCACTACCTCGCGCTCGGCGCACTGCTCTTCGTCTGCGGCGTCGTTTGCATGGCCGTCAAGCGAAACGCGATCGGCGTGTTGATGGGTGTCGAGCTGGTCCTGAACGGGGCGAACATCAACTACGTCGCCTTCGCCCGCTACAACCCGACCTTTGCATTGGAAGGCCAGGTGTTCGCGCTGTTCGTGATCGTGCTCGCGGCGGCGGAGGCGGCCGTCGCCCTGGCGATCGTGCTGAACTTTTACAACAATCACACGACCGTCGACATCGATACCGCGGAAGAACTCAAGGGCTAACGGACAATGTTCCCGCGCCTCAGCGACGAACCCGGCCTGCTCTACGTCGTCGCGACGCTCATTCCGCTCGCGTCGTTCGTGTTCATTCTGGTCGCGGGCGGGCTCAAGAACCTCGGCCGCACCTACCGCTCGACCGATTGGGGCTCGACGCTCTACTGGCTGCTCGGCGGCGACCAGGTCGGCAAGGGCGGCGCGTACCTGGCCACCGGCGCGATCGCCACATCTGCGGTGCTCGGCATTATTGGGCTGGGCCTGTTCCTCCGCGAGTTCCCCGTCGTAGTCGTCGAGCATCACGGGGCCCACGCGACCGAGCATCACGCCGCCCCGCACACCGATGCGAAAGGTCACGAAGAAGAGGACGAGCCGAAAGCAAAAGACAAAGCCGCCTCGAAAGCCGAGGACAAGGCGAAGGCCGACGAGCACGCCCCCGCGGCGGCGACGTTTACCGGCAACCCGCCCTCGTCGAACGCCTGGGCCGGCCGCGTCACCTGGACTCGACTCCCCCCGCCGCCCGGCGTCCGCGCCGCCGACGACATGCGGCCCGGCGTGAAACTCGAACTCGGGTACCGCATCGACCACCTCGCCGCGGTCATGTTCGCGATGGTCACGTTCGTCGCCACGCTCATCCACTTCTTCGCGCTCGGCTACATGGCCGACGAGGCGGAGGAGACGGTCGTGGACCACCAGGCGATCGTCCATGAGGAGACGGCGACGGGGCCCCACGGCGACGCGGCCCGGCACGAGCACTTCCCGCACCACGACGCCGCCCACTTCCGCCGCCGCGGCCGCTACAACCGCTTCTTCATGTTCTTCTCGCTCTTCTGCTTCTCGATGCTGAATCTCGTGATCTCGGACAATCTGTTCCAGACCTTCATCAGTTGGGAACTCGTCGGCGTTTGCTCGTACCTGCTGATCGGCTACTACTACGAGCGGACGAGCGCCGCCAACGCGGCGAACAAGGCGTTCATCACCAACCGCGTCGGGGACGTCGGCTTCATCGTCGGGCTGATGGTGATCTGGTTCTATGTCGGCACATTCAACTTCCAGGAGGTGTTCGCCCGCCTGCGGTCGCCGGCCGCCGACGCGCACGGCCCCGTCGAACTGGCCGGCTCGATCGTCCGCGCCCGGCCGAGCGGCGTCGTCGAGGCTGGTAAGCAGACGTTCCACTACACCTCCCGCGACGAAGAGCCGGGGTCAGACGCGGTCCTGTTCCCGCTGCAAAAGGCGGACGACCACTTCCACGCGATCGGCAAGGGCGAGGCGACGATCGAGATCGGCGCCGCGCCGAAGCTGAACGAGTACTCGGCGATGCCGTACTGGCTGCTCGTCGTCGCCGGGCTGGGGGTCTTTCTCGGCTGCGTCGGCAAGTCGGCGCAGTTCCCGCTGCAGGTCTGGCTGCCGGACGCGATGGAGGGCCCGACGCCCGTCTCCGCCCTCGTGCACTCCGCGACGATGGTCGCCGCCGGCGTGTACCTCGTCGGCCGTTGCTTCCCTCTCTTCGCCTACGAAGTGCTGATGACGATCGCCTACACCGGCGCGATCACGCTCTTCGTCGCCGCGACGATCGCGGTCGTCGCCAACGACATCAAGAAGGTACTGGCCTATTCGACCATCAGCCAGCTCGGGTTCATGATGCTCGCCCTCGGCATCGGCGGCTGGGTTGCGGGTCTCTTGCACCTGTTGACGCACGCGTTCTTCAAGGCCCTCTTGTTCCTCTGCTCCGGCAGCGTCATCTACGGCTGCCACCACGAGCAGGATCTCCGGAAGATGGGCGGGCTTTATCCGAAGATGCGGGTGACCGCGCTGACGATGCTGGTCGGTTGCCTGGCGATCGCGGGGACGCCGCTGTTCTCCGGCTGGTACTCGAAGGACGCGATCCTCGCGCAGTCGATCGCCTTCGCCCGATATTACCCGAAACACTCACTGCTGATGCTGCTGCCGCTCGGGACGGCCGGCCTCACCTGCTTCTACATGTTCCGCATGTGGTTCATGGCGTTCACCGGCGAGCCGCGCGATCATCACGTCTACGAACACGCCCACGAATCGCCGCGGCTGATGACCTACCCGCTGGTAATCCTGGCGGCGTTCAGCGTGTTCGTCGCCTGGGGTTGGCCGCTCTGGAAGGCGGACCAGTCGTACCTGGGGCACCTGCTCGAAAACGCCCAGCCGGCGTCGGTGACCGCCGATTTCGGCGGCATGCTCATCGCCGTGCACGAACGCCTGCTGCCCGCGTATCACTCGCTGGCCGGCGCGCTCGCGCTGGGGGCGGCACTGGTCGGCGTGATCTTCGCGTTCGTCATCTACTACCTCAAGCGGTTCGATCCGGCCGACGCGGTCGAGCAGTTCCCCGGCGTCTACCGTTTCCTGCACAATAAGTGGTACTTCGACGAGTTCTATAGCGCCTTCGTCGTCCGCCCGTCGCTCGCGGTGGCGCACTGGTTCCGCTGGTTCGACTCGAAGGTGATTGACGGCATCCTGGACGGCTCGGCGACGGTAACGATCAAGACCGCGAAGGGCGGCGGCCGGTTCGACAACGGCATCATCGACGGCCTGGCGAACCTGATCGCCCGCGTCGTCTATGCCGTCGGCGGCTGGCTCCGTAACGTGCAGACGGGTTACCTCCGCAGTTACGTGCTGTTTTTAGTGTTGGCCGCGATCGGACTGTTCGCGGCGCTGACGTATTTCGTGAGCTTAGCTGCAGCGAGATGAGATGAGGTTAACCAGCCCGAAGCGCCAGCGAGGGAACGCGGACCAAACCCCTCGCTTGCGCAGCGGGCTGGTGGAGATGTGAGTAATGACCGAACTCGACCTGATGTGGATGTCCGTGGCGACCTTCACCCCCGCCATCTTCGCGCTCGCCCTCGTCTTCTTCCCGAAAGGCCGCGAAGAGGCGATGCGGTGGTGGGCGCTCCTGGGCACCGCGATCACGCTCGCGGTCAGCATCATCCTCCTGATCGGCTACCTCGAACTGCCCGGGGTCACGACGCCCGGCGCCCAGGCCGCGCTGCCGACCCGCGCCGACGAGGCGACCAAGGCCGAGGCCGTCCTCCCCGGCGCCGGCGGTCGGCCGGCCGATTCCGCCGACTGGCTCGGCCGCAGGCCCTGG
>DATJGQ010000474.1:0-2175 GCA_035494815.1 Gemmataceae bacterium | reverse complement strand
GGCCGGCCGTGGAGCGAACGGAAGAAACTTGTCTGGCGCGATGAACAGAGCGGGGCGTGGACCGGCCTCGACACCCCTGATGTCTCGACCACGATCGACGGACCGTTTGTCATGCACGCCGACGGACTCGGCTGGCTCTGGGTGCCGACCGGTCTCAAGGACGGGCCGCTCCCCGCGCACTACGAGCCGTTCGAGTCGCCCGTCCGGAATGCGATGTATGCCGAGCAGACGAACCCCGCGGCCAATCGTCTTGCGCGCCCGGACAACCCGTGGGCGACGTCACCCGACGCGGCCTTTCCCCACGTGTTGACGACCTATCGGCTGACCGAACATCACACCGCGGGCGGGATGTCGCGCACGCTGTCGCACCTGGCCGAGCTGCAGCCCGCACTCTTCTGCGAGATCTCGCGCGAGCTCGCACACGATCTGGCCATCGCCAATGCCGACCGCGTGCGCATCGTCACTGCGAGAGGCCAGATCGAAGCCCGCGCGCTCGTGACCGCCCGCATCCGGCCGCTCGTCGTCAACGGCCAGACGGTGCACCAGGTGGCGATGCCATGGCACTTCGGCCACAGCGGCCTGGTCACCGGCGACGTCGCCAACGACCTCATCGCGATGTCCGAGGAGCCGAACGTGCGAATCATGGAGTCCAAAGCGCTGCTGTGCCGGATTGAGGCAGTGCCGCAATAGCGGCGTCGACGTGCGTGTGACAGCGGGACCCCGCTCTCAATCTCCAATCCTCAATGACTCAATCGTCAATCAATCGTCAATGATCCGATCCCCAATCTTCAATGTAGAGTCCTATTGATCATCTATGTCCCCCACCGGTTTCTTCACTGACTCGACGGTCTGCATCGGCTGCAAGGCCTGCGAGGTCGCGTGCAAGGAGTGGAACGACGTCCCGCACGACGGATTCACGTGGACCGGCAAGTCGTATGACAACACGGACGCGCTGGGTCACTCGACCTGGCGGCACGTCAAGTTCATCGAGCGGGTCCGCGACGGCTCGCCGGCGTGGGACTTTTCGTCCGACGTCTGCAAGCACTGTGAACACGCCGGGTGTCTCGAGGCGTGCCCGACCGGCTCGATCATCCGGACGGAATTCGGCGGCGTGTTCGTGCAGCCCGACATCTGCAACGGCTGTGGCTACTGCATCGTCTCGTGTCCGTTCGGCGTCGTGGATCGCCGGCCGGACGATGGGCGCGCGTTCAAGTGCACGTTCTGTTACGACCGGCAGAAGGACGGCCTCACGCCGGCGTGCGCCAAGGCGTGCCCGACCGATTCGATCCAGTTCGGCGACCTGGAGGAGTTGCGGCAGCGCGCGGCCGATCGGCTCACGACGCTGCAGGCGCGCGGGGTGACCGACGCGGTCGTGTACGACCCGCGGCACTCGAGCGTCGGCGGCACGCACGCGATCTTCCTCGTGCGCGGCGACGTGCGCGACTACAACCTGCCGCCCGACCCCGAGGTCCCGACGGTCCTGCTCCGCGCGGCCTGGCAATCGGCCGCCCTCGCCGCGTTGATGATGGTGGTCGTCTTGACGCTGGCGTTCTGGGGGACGGGTCTGTTTTCCACAGTTTCGGGCATTTCGGGGACAGGTCTCCCCTAGGTCATCTGCCCGTGGCGAGACCTGTCCCCGGCGCGCCCGAAACTGTGGAAAACAGACCCGTCCCCCTCAAGCCGCCGGTCTGGACGTGGGAGGTGCCCGCATATTTCTTCGCCGGCGGCGCGGCGGGCGCGGCCGCCGTGATTGCCGGCGTCGCGGCCGCCGCCGGCGCCGACCCGGCGCTTGTGCAGGACGCGCGGTGGGTCGCCGCGGCGGGCGCGCTGGTGTCGCCGCCGTTGCTCATCGCCGATCTCGGGCGCCCGCGCCGCTTCCTCAACATGCTTCGCGTGTTCAAACGACAGAGCGCGATGTCGGTCGGCGTCTGGACGCTCGTCGTCTTCTCGATGGCTGCCGTCGTCGCGGCCGGTCTGCACGCCGTACCTGGCGAGCTGATGCGCACGACGCCGGCGATCCTGCTGGCGTCACTGGCCGACTCGGTCGCGGCACTCGCGGGTCTCGTGCTCACGACCTATACCGGCGTTCTGATCGGCGCGACGGTGATTCCCGTCTGGAAGGCACACGTGCGGCTGCTCCCCTTCCATTTCGCCGCTTCGTCTCTCGGCGCCGCG
>DATJGQ010000473.1:0-6256 GCA_035494815.1 Gemmataceae bacterium | reverse complement strand
CCCCTCGAAGACTCGGGTCGTGGCGGAACGGCGGATGAGGAGCGCACGGATGCGCATCGCCATTTTCTTGCCCAACTGGATCGGCGACGTGGTCATGGCCACGCCGGCCGTCCGCGCCGTACGCGAAGCCTTCCCGGACGGCCGCATGGTTGGCGTCCACAAGGCCTATGCCCGCGGCGTGATCGACGGCGCCCCGTGGTTTGTCGACCTGTTTACGAGCGTCGCCGGCGTCTTGGCCGTGGCTCGCCGACTGCGTGCCGAGCGGTTCGACGTCGCTATCCTTTTTCCGAACACGTTTCGCTCCGCCCTGACCGCGTGGCTCGGCGGTTGCAGGCGACGCATCGGTTACCGCCGCTACGGCCGCGGCCGGCTCTTGACGGACGTCCTCGAACCTGTCTCAGACGCCCGCGGCCGACTGAAACCGAGCCCCATTATTGACGCGTACAACCGACTCGCCGAGCGGGCCGGCGCGACGCCGACGCGGCGGATGGAGCTTTTCACGACCGCGGACGACGAGGCGACCGCCGATACGATCTGGTCGCGATGCGGCTTTCGCCGGCGACGCGAGGTCGTCTGCCTCAACCCCGGCGCGGCGTTCGGCTCATCCAAGCACTGGTCGGTCGACGCCTTCGCGGAAGTCGCTCGCCGGTTCGTGGCGGAGCGCGGCAGCGGCGTGCTCGTCCTTTGCGGTCCCGGCGAACGGGAATTGGCGCGGCAGATCGTCGTCCGGGCGGGGTCGGAAAACGTCCGTTCGCTCGCCGAAGTGCCGCCGTCGCTGGGGCTGACGAAAGCCTGCGTGCGGCGGTGCGACCTGCTCGTCACCACCGACAGCGGGCCCCGACACTTCGCCGCGGCGTTCGACCGGCCGGTCGTCACGCTGTTCGGCCCGACACACGTCGCTTGGACCGAGACGTTTTATGCCAAAGCGGTTCACCTCCAGAAGGAAGTCGAGTGCGGTCCGTGCCAGCAGCGCGTCTGCCCGCTCGATCACCGCTGCATGACGCGGCTGACGTCGGACGAAGTCTACGCCGCCGCCCGAGAGTTGCTGGTCCGATTTCCGTCGACGTCGCGGGAGGCGCGTCATGCCGTCTGACACCCGATCCTGGATCGCACCGCCGCTCGCCCGCCGGGCGTTGACGGACCCCCGCGCCCTGCTCGACCTGCCGGGCGAGATCGTCGGCGGGCATCCGGACCGACACGTCGTCCGCGTCGTCCTCGGCACGGGCCGCGGGCGGATCGTCGCGTATCTCAAGCGCGAACACCGCGTGCCGATCCGGGAACGGGTCGCGAACGCCTGTGCGGGGTTCGGCCTCGTGTCGAACTCCGTCCGCGAGGCCCGCACGCTCGAACAACTTCGCGCCGCCGGCGTCGCGGCGCCGCGGGTGCTGGCTTACGGCGAGTGCGACGGCAGGGCGTTTGTGCTCGTCCGGGCGCTTCGGGGCTATGGCGAATTGCGTGAATTCCTTCGAGCGGACGTGCGCCCGGACTGGCAACGGCGGCTGCTCGCCCGGCGCCTGGGCCGACTGCTCGCCCGGGTCCACGCCGCCGGTTTCGACATGCCCGACCTGTTATGCAAACACGTCATGATTCACCGTCGGACGCTGCGGCCGGCGCTGATCGATTGGGCACGCTCGCGGCGGCGGCGCCGTCTGCCGGCCGAGACGCGCATTCGCGACCTGGCGATGCTTCACGCCTCGCTGGCCAGTGAACTGGCGACCCCGCGCGAGCGGCTTACGTGTTTGCGCGCGTATCTGCGCGCTGGGCCCGTCCGGACGTGGGCGGACGCGATCCGCGGCGTCGGTGCGGTTCTTGCAGGCCGCCGGACGGTCCGGGAGTCGTATCACAGGTCCGGCCCGATCAGATCCCAAAGGCTGCGCTGGGTGGCGGGCGATGAGTCGCTCTGCGTGACGGATGTTTTCTGGCGCCGAGGTCGCGGGCAGATTCCCGAGTGGCTGCGGGCGGCGACGGACGGCAGCGGTCGTCCACGCGCGGTCATCCGCCGCTGGCTCGGCGAGAAGGTCTTCCTGCGCCGAACGCCGCCGCTCGTGGCATGGCGACGGTTTCTCCTGAAGCTGAGCCGCCGGCGTGTGGTGTCTGCCGCGGTCCGGGATGCCGGCCTGAACTTTCGCCTCGAGCGGTTCGGCGTGCGGGTGCCCCGGCTGCTCGCCTTCGGCGGCCGGCCGGACGGCGCCGGGTTCCTTCTGACGCGCCCCATCCCGGACACCGTTTCGCTCAGGACTTGGCTCGCGTCGCCACACAAACGACGTAACCGCATCCTACTGCGGATCGGCAGACTCGTGCGCCGACTGCACGACGCCGGATGTTCTCTCACCGACCAACCCGACGTCCTTCACGTCCGAGCCGACGGTCGCGGACTGGTCGTCCCGGACGTCCGCGGGGTGAGGATCAAGACCCTTCGAACGGACGCCGCCCGCAGCAGCGGGCTCCATCGCGTGCTGCGAACCCTCCGTATCAAACCCGAATCGGCCGACGCCGAGCTTGTGCGCCGCGGTTACGGCGGGAAACACACGGTCGTCCGACGACCTATGCCTTCGGTCTGGTCATGACGTCGCGGGGCGGAACGTTCTGGCAACGGCTCGTTCGCGGCGTCTGGCGGAGTGCCCGCGACGCCGGGTGGCCGGACCTCGCGCCCGACGACGTCCTCGGCGCCGACGCCCGCGACCGGTTTCACGCCAAACAGGGCCGTTCGATCGTCCGCTGGACGTTGCAGGGCCCGTCGAAACGCTGGGTGGTCTACCTGAAGCGACATTATCACGCCTCCCGACGGCACGGCTGGCTGGCGAGCCTGTGGCCCGGCGGCGGCCGGTCGGCGGCGTGGCGGGAGGCGGACCACCTGCTCTGGGCCGCGGCGAACGGCATTCCGGTGCCCCGCGTGGCCGCGGTCGGCGAGCGGATCGGGCCCTGGGGCCGGCTGCAGAGCTACCTGGCGATCGAGGAATTGGCAGGCATGGTGCCGCTGCACGAAGCAGTGCCGGCGGCCGCGGGGACGTTGCCGCCCACGAGCTTCGCCCTTTGGAAGCGCGGCCTGACCGCCGAACTCGCCCGACTTACGGCACGGCTACACGGACTGCGGCACTTCCACAAGGACCTCTATTTCTGCCATTTCTACATTCCCGGCCGGTTCACCCGCACCGTCCCCGCCGCCTGGGCCGGCGAAGTTCACCTGATCGATCTGCACCGCCTCGGGCGTCACCCGCTGAGCTGCCGGTGGTGGCAGATGAAGGACCTGGCCCAATTGGTATATTCGTCGGAAGTCGTCGGCGTAACCGCCCGCGACCGGCTGCGATTCTGGCGGGCGTACGCCGGGCCGGCACGACGCCGCTGGCCAGCGCGGCTGCTGCTCGCCGCAGTAAGCATCCGCTGGTGGAATTACCGGCGGCACCGCGCAAGGCGACAACACAAGCGGAAGTCCGCCGCCTGACGCGAGGGCAAAAATGCGAATCGCCTTCTGCCACGAAAACGTCCTCCCCGCCCGCGGCGGTGCGGAGATGTATGTCGCCGATCTCATTCGCCGACTCGTCGCGCAAGGGCACGACATCGATCTCTACGCCTGCCGCTGGGACTCCGCCGCCTTGCCGGAACGACTCCAGGTCCACGCACTGCCGCGGCCGCGCGGGCCGCGCTGGCTGCGCCCCTGGCAGTTCAGCGCGGCCGTCCGATCGGCGTTGGACCGCGACCGGCCGGAGATCTCTGTCGGCTTCGACAAGGTCTGCGGGACGGACATTTATTACCCGCTCGGCGGCCTGCAGCCGGCCTCGGCGGCGCACAACCTGTTCAAGTACCGCACTCGGTGGCGACCGTGGGCGGCCGCGGTCGCACAGTCCCTCGACCTCGCGCACCGCTCCTTCGCCCGTCTCGAACGCCGGGCGCTCCTCGGCTCGAAGCCGCCGCTGCTGGTCGTCAACAGCCGGATGGTCCGCGGGCATGCGGTACAGTACTACGGCATCCCGCCCGATCGCGTCCGCGTCATCCCGAATGCGATCGACCCCGGGCGGTTCGACGAGCGCGACCGGCCGCGATTGCGCGCCGAAGAGCGACGGCGAATCGGCCTCGGCCCGGGCGAAGTCGTCGCCGCTTTCGTCGCGATGAACTATCGACTCAAGGGCCTGGAGCCGCTGCTCCACGCCGTCGCGCGGGTCCCGACGTACCTGCCGTTTCGGCTGCTGGTCGTTGGAGCGGCGAGGATTCGACCGTGGGAACGGTTAGCCCGGCGACTGGGCGTCGCACGACGAGTGCATTTTCTCGGACCGAGTCCGGACGTGCGCCGAGTCTATTTTGCCGCCGACTTTCACGTGCACCCGACGTTTTACGACCCGTGCTCGGGCGTGGTACTCGAAGCGCTCGCGTGCGGACTGCCGGTGGTGACGTCCCGTTATAACGGCGCCGCGGAACTGATGCAGCCGCCGCGAGAAGGCTTCGTCATCGACGACCCGCACGATCATCCGGCGCTCGCCGACGCGTTGGTGCGTCTCATCGACCCGGTCCGCCGCGACGCCTGCGGCCGGGCGGCGCGGCAGACGGCCGCCCGGTGGACGATCGAGCATCATTACCGGGCGTGGCTCGATATGTTCGCGGAGGTCGCGGCCCGGCGGCGGGCGGCCTAGTCGAGGAGTCGCGAGAGCGCGTCCGCGAGGTTGTTCGCCGCCCGCCGGGTCGCCCGGTGCAGCCGCCACAATTCGGCGATCAATTTTGGCCGGCGGACGATGGCCATGAGCACGCGTCGCAGTGACACCCGGCCGCCGTCGAGCAGCCGGGCGAGTTCCGACGACAGCTCTTCCTCGCGCGTATCGGACACGGCCCGCACGGCCGCACACGGCACGCGGCGGGCGATGCACGCCTCGACGATCGGCCCCGACTCCATGTCCACCGCGATGGCTCCGGTCGCCTCGAACAGTGCGGTTTTCGCCGCAGTCGTCGTCAACATCCGCGGCGAGGTGAAGAGACGGCCGCAGACGAGGTCGCCCAGCTCGGTCGGCAACGCGACGCGCCACGTTACTTCGTCCGGTTCGTTGACCTCCGACGCGACGACGACCTGGCCCAGTCTCAGCGTCCGCGATAACGCCCCCGCGAAACCCGCCGCCACGACCAGATGCGGTGAAAAATTGTCGAGCACCCAGGCAATCGCCCGACCCGCGCGCTCGGCGCCGATTCCCGTTTCCAGGACGACAACCTCTTTGCCGTGGGCGTCGAGCAGTCGTGCGGGGCACGGCGCGGCGGAGAGTGTCGTCAGTTGCTTGAGCCGGCGCGTGAAGGGCGTCGATTCCCGCCGCAGGGCGAAGAGGACGCACAGGGAAATGGGACGCGTCAAGGGGCCTCACGACAGTTGCCACTTCAACATCTTGAACGGGTCGGACCACTTCGCGTTGACGCCGAGCGCCGCCGACGGCTCGTAGCCGCAGTGCACCATGCAGTGCTCGCACCGCGGGTCCTTGCCGCGGCCGTACTTCGACCAGTCGGTGTCGTTGATCAGCCCGTCGAACGTTTTATGATGCTCGTCCGTGATGAGGTAGCACGGTCCCTTCCAGCCTTTGACGTTCCGCGTCGGGTTGCCCCAGGCCGTGCACGACAGGTCGCGCTGGCCGCTCAGGAATTCGAGGTACACCGGCGACGTGCCGAGGCGGTACTTGGACAATCTCTTCTTCGCCTCGCGGAACTTCGCGGTGATCTGGTCGCGGGTGAGGAAAATGTGGGCCGCGCCCGTCGGATTGGTCTCGTGCACCGCCGCATAGCCGTACGCCGGCGCGAGCATGAACGTGTCCACCTTCAGCTTCGTCAGGAACGCGAACAGCCGGTCGATCTCGTCGAGGTCGGTCTCCTGATACACCGTTGTGTTCGTGCACACCTGGAACCCGGCCTTCTTCGCGGCCTTGATCCCTTCGACCGCCTCGCGAAAAACGCCCGCCCGTTCGACCGCGCGATCGTGCGTCTCTTCCAGGCCGTCGAGATGGATGTTGAAAAAGAGACGGCTCGACGGGCGGAACTCGTGCAGCCGTTTGCGGGTGAACATGCCGTTGGTGCACAGGATGACGTGCTTCCGCTTGCGAATCAGTTTGCGGACCAGCTCGCCGATGCCCGGGTAGATCATCGGCTCGCCGCCGCAGACGGAAACGATCGGCGTCCCCGCTTCGTCGGCCGCGCGAAGGCACTCGGCGACCGTCAGTTTGTCCTTGATCGTGGACGAATATTCGCGGATGCGGCCGCAGCCGGTGCAGGTGAGGTTGCAGGCGTGCAGCGG